>JAHWKY010000006.1 GCA_019347575.1 Actinomycetota bacterium
CAGGGGTCCTTGGTGAGCTTCCGCTGCTTCACCGACTACATCAAGCTCACGTTCTTCGCCGGTGCCGAGCTCGACCCGGTGCCTCCGGTCGACTTCAAGGACCCGAACGAGAAGGCGCTCCACATCCACGAGGACGACGAGCTCGACGAGCAGCAGCTCACCAGCTGGTTCGAGCAGGCCGCTGCCATCCCTGGCTGGACGCCGTAGCCGTCGCTACCGGTGACCTCCACTCAACCTCAGCCCCGCACGCTCTACGCCGAGTCCGATCGCAAGGTCGCCGCGTAGCCCCACGGGCGGATCACTACGCTGCGTGGCGTCGATGTCGGAGGACGCCCCGTGGCTAAGCCGAAGAGCCTGGAGTTCACCGAGGAGGCGGAGGCCAACCGGCTGCTCGCGGACGACCCGCTGGCGCTGATGATCGGGATGCTGCTGGATCAGCAGGTCCCGATGGAGTGGGCGTTCCACTCGCCCTTCCGGCTCCGGCAGCGGCTCGGTCGTGACCTCGACGCTGCGGACATCGCCAGCATCGACCCCAACGAGTTCGAGGCGCTGTTCAAGCAGACGCCGGCGCTGCACCGCTTCCCCGGGTCGATGGCCAAGCGCGTCCAGGCGATGTGCGAGCAGATCGCGGAACGGTTCGACAACGACGCCGCCTCCATCTGGAAGGAGGCCGAGGACGCCCAGGACCTCGCCAAGCGCCTCGGCAGCCTGCCGGGCTGGGGCAAGCAGAAGGTCTCCATCTTCATCGCGCTGCTGGGCAAGCAGCTGAGCGTGACTCCGGACGGCTGGCGGGACGTCGCCGGCAGGTACGGGGAGGAGGGCTCGCACCGGTCCATCGCCGATGTCACCGGCCCTGACTCCCTTCAGGCCGTACGCGATACCAAGAAGGCCGCGAAGGCCAAGAGCGAGTAGTGGTCGACTTCCACCCGGAGGGGCACCTCATCGCGGAGGCGGCGGCGCGGGGCGGCTGGGACGTCGGCGCGGAGCTGCCCTACCACCTCCCCAACTGCTTCGGCTGCGGCCCGCAGAACGAGGTCGGTCTGGGGCTGCGGACGACGGTCGCGGAGCACGACGCGATCGAGGCCGAGGTGATCTTCGAGCGCCGCTTCGAGGGCGCTCCGGGTCTCGCGCACGGCGGTGCCGTCGCGGCCCTGTTCGACGACCTGTTCGGCAGCGTCCTCATGCGCGTGCTCGCTCTGGGCGTGACGACGGAGCTGACCATCCGCTACCGCCGCCCCGTGCGTCTCGACCAGACCCTGCACGCCCTGGCCCGGCTGGACCACCGCGACGACCGCGACCTGTACGTGTCCGGCGAGCTCGAACAGGATGGTGAGGTGGTCGCGACCGCGACCGGCATCTTCCGCACCGTGCCGGCGGAGCACGTCTTCGGCAACCGCGACGGAGCCTGACCTTGGACGCACTCCACGCACTCTCGCTCGACGACGTCCTCGGTGAGCACGCCCGCAGCCGTCCCCAGCAGATCGCGGCGGTCTGCGGCGACGTCCGGTTGACCTGGCCAGAGCTGAGCGACCGCGTCGACCGGCTCGCGACGGTGCTGGCGGATCGCGGCGTGGAGCGAGGCGACCGGGTGCTGTGGCTGGGACAGAACTGCCACCGGCTGCTCGAGGGGCTGCTCGCCTGCGCTCGGCTGGAGGCCGTGTTCGGGCCCGTCAACTGGCGCGGATCCAGCGACGAGCTCGCCTGGGCGGTCGGGCACGCTGCGCCACGTGTCGTGATCTGGCAGTCCGAGGAGATCGGCGACACGGTCGCGGAGGCGCGAGCGGCCGCTGGCGATCGGGCTGGGTGGATCGGACACGACGTGGATGACGCCGAGGGCTACGAGGCCCTTCTGGCCACGCCCGTCCCCGCGGCCGAACCCGCCCCACGGCCGACCGTCGATCCCGCCTCGTCGGTGCTGCTCATGTACACCGCCGCGTTCGAGGGTCGGCCCAAGGCGGCGCTGCTGAGCCACCAAGCGCTGCTGCACCAGAGCCTGGCCATCGCGCTGATCCAGGATGTCTCTCCCGGCTACGTCTACCTGAACTCCGGTCCGCTGTTCCACATGGCGACCTTCATGACCACGCTCGCCACCTTCCACCTCAGCGGGACCAACGTGTTCGTGCGGCGCAGCGACGCCGAGGAGATCCTGCGCCTCATCCAGGACGAGCGCTGCACCGGCGCTTTCCTGATGCCCCCAACGGTGAAGAGGATGGGTGAGCTGAACGCCGAGGGTGCCTACGACCTCAGCTCGCTGCGGACGATGAAGATGGGGGTGGAGGGCTTCGACGAGCACATCTCGTCGGAGCGATCAGCCTGGATCCGCCGCCCCGGCGGCTACGGCCAGACGGAGGTAGCGGGGCTGGCGACGTTCGGGGCGTACGGCGGCTCCGACTGGGCGTCGGGGCGCCCTTCCCCCGTCGCGCAGGTCCGGATCGTCGGTCCGGACGGCGACGAGGTGCCCCCCGGCGAGACCGGCGAGATCGTCGTCCGCGGGCCGATCGTCATGAACGGCTACCTCGGCGACGACCAGGCGACGGCTGTTCGGCAGCGGGATGGCTGGCACCACACCCACGATCTCGGCCGTCGCGAGGAGGACGGCACGATCGTCTTCGTGGGTCCGATGACGCGCATCATCAAGTCGGGGGCCGAGAACATCTACCCCGCGGAGGTCGAGGCAGCGCTCGCACAGCACCCCGCGGTCCGTGAGGCGGCGGTCATCGGGGTCCCCGATCAGCAGTGGGGGCAGAGCGTCAAGGCGGTGGTCGTGCTCCACGAGGGCAACGACACGAGCGAGGACCAGCTGATCGAGCACTGCCGCGAACGCATCGCCTCGTACAAGAAGCCCAGATCAGTGGTGTTCGTCGATGCCCTGCCCCGGACCTCCTCGGGGACGGTCGATCGCGACGCCCTAGATGCCGAACACGGCGGCGGCGGTTACCCCGGGGCCGGCTGAGCCCTCAGCTCCGTCCGCGCCGCCGGCGACCAGCTGTCTTGCGGCGGCCTCGACCCGTGGGAATGCCGATGACTCAGGCAGGAACTCGCCGTTCAGTGGCGAAGTAGACACGCATGCGAACCAGACTCACCCTCACCGTCCTTGCCCTCGCCCTGCTGGCGCTCGCCGTGACCGCAGCGGTCGATCCGAGCGCCGCCCCCGTCGACGCGACTGTCGAGCCGCTCGGCCTGTTGGAACGGGCGGAGAACTTCGAGCTCATCGGCCATGACCCCCTCAACAACCGGGGCATGAACGCGGCGCTCACGGTGCACGGCGACTACGCCTACGTGGGCAGCCGCACCGACGGGAAACCGGGGAACGACAACCTCACGGGCGCAGGGGTGCTGGTCGTGAACGTGTCCGACCCAGCCGCCCCCCAGGTCGTCCACGAGATCGGCCCGCCCGACCAAGGCCTCCAGGACCAGACCTCCCGCGAGCTGCGGATCTGGCCGGCGCAGGAACTGCTCATCGTGATGAACCTGGACTCCAACTGCAGCGAGCTGATCCACGCCTGCTCGCCGGTCGGGGGACAGCCCGACGAGTTCAGCTTCTACGACATCTCGGGGGACAACGCCGCCGCGCCGGTGAAGGTCGCGTCCTACGACCCGTCCTCCAACCCGCACGAGTTCTTCCTGTGGCAGGACCCCGCCGACCCGGCGCGCGCGCTGTTCTTCATCAGCGCGACGAGTAGCAACCGGCTGCTCATCACCGACATCTCCGGGGCCCGGGACGGCGAGTTCGTCGAGCTCGCGTCGTGGCCGATCCCGGTACCCGGCGGTGACCTGCACTCGATGACGCCGACGACGGACGGCAAGACCGTCCACCTCGCCTACCTCACGGGCGGGTACTACCTGGCCGACACCAGCTCGATCGTGGAGGGCCACGGCGGCCAGCCGACCCTCCTCACCCCCGCGGGCCAGGGGCCGAGCTGGCCGGGGCCGGGGGCCCACAGCGCGGTGCCGGTCCCGGGCCGGGACTGGTCGCTCGTCACCGACGAGGTCTACGGCGAGGCGCTGAGGGCGCTAGGTCACGGCTGCCCGTGGGGCTGGACACGGATGATCGACACCTCCAACCCCGTGTCCCCGCAGGTCGTTGCCGAGTACAGGTTGGCGGAGAACGAGGCGTCGTTCTGCGCCACCGACGTGCCGCGGCCGTCGTCGAGCTACTCGGCCCACAACCCGACGATCACCGACGAGCTGGCGTTCATCACGTGGCACTCGGGTGGGCTGCAGGCGATCGACATCTCCGACCCGACCAACCCGACCCAGGCCGGCTACTACTACCCCGACCCGCTGGCGTACGTGGTGACCGAGGACCCGGCGCTGTCGGCCGGGCAGGACAAGGTCGTGATGTGGTCCTTCCCGGTGATCCAGGACGGGCTGATCTACGTCGTCGACGTGCGCAACGGCTTGTACATCCTGCACTACACCGGTGACGGCTCCGACGTGATCGACAGCCTGGACTTCCTGGAGGGCAACTCCAACCTGGGCGACGCGTTGCGCTTCGCACCGGTCGAGAGCCCGTAGCCACGCATCACACGTCGTCGAGGACGATGCGACGGCGGCTGAAGACCCACGCCCCGTCGAGCGGCACGAGGTCGTCGAGGTAGCGCCCCGACGAGGTCACACGCGGCCCGCGCTCGCCGCGAGCGAAGAACAGGAAGTCGCTGACCGACGAGGCCGTGTCAGCCCCGGTCACGTCGATCTCGCTGTTCACCGTGACGTGCTTCCCACGTCGCTCCGGAGGCTGCGCGTGCTCCATCCAATAGCGGATCGCGGCGCGTCCCTCGATGAGCTCCCCGAGGACCTCGACGATGGCGTCCACCGCCCACAGCTGCTCGAAGTCGTCGAAGCGTCCGTCGTCGACGGTGTGGCAGTAGGCCGCCAACGTGCGACGCACCTCCGCGTCGATGGTCGGCTGGGTCACGTCGTCCAGCTCCCGTCCTCGGTGCGGCGCCACCCAGCCGCGGCTACGTTGCCACCGTCGACCGCCACCACCACGCCGGTGACGAACCGAGCGAGCGACGACGCCAGGAACAGCGCGACGTCAGCCACCTCCTCAGGCTCGCCGACCCGCCCCAGGGGCGTCGTGACACCGTCCAGTTCGCCGACGCCAGGGGTCGCGATCACGTCCGGGGCGATGGCGTTGACGCGCACGCCCCGGTCCGCAAGCTCCAGGGCGAGGGTCCGGGTGAGGTTGTCGGCGCCCGCCTTCGCCGCCGCGTAGAGCGCGAAGCCGGGCGCGGCGCGGACCGCTTCGATGGTGGTCACGTTGATCACGCTCGACCCCTCCTGCAGCAGCGGGAGGGCGGCGCGGGTGCACCACGCCACGCTGAGGAGGTTCTCGCGCACGAGCGCCTCGTCGCCCTTGGGCGAGCTGTCGGCGAACGCCCCGTGGTAGGTGCCGCCGGCGTTGTTGATGAGGACGTCGATGACCGCGAAGCGCTCGTCTATCCGTCGGAAGAACCGCTCGAGGGCCTCAGGGTCACGCACGTCCAGATCGGCGAAGATGCACTCGGCCCCGTACGTCCCCGCCTCCTTCGCGGTTGCGGTCAGTCCCTCGACGTCGCGGTCGCACAGGGCGAGGTCGGCGCCCTGCTCGGCGAAACGCAACGCGGCGGCCCGGCCGATGCCTCGGGCAGCGCCCGTGACGACGACGACCCGCGAGTCGAAGCGGAGCGGGTCCTGTGGCTGCTGCACCGTGATCCTCCCCCACGCCCGCCGTGCGTTCATGCTAACGACGCCACGTCCCCGGATCGCCCAAGCTGACCCCACCGACACGCGGACGCGCTAGCGTCAGGGCGGTTGCCAAGGGAGGGAGCACGCAGGTGCGGGGCTTGCTCTTCGGCGTCGCCCCCGACCCGGCCGCCGACGACCTGCCCGCGGGTGCCACAGCCGCCGAGCGGAGCCTGGCGACCACGCCGATGGCGCTACAGAACCTCGACGATCCCGTCTTGCCTGCCGACGACTGGGTCACTCTGCGTCCCCGGCTGACCGGCATCTGCGGCTCGGACGCCAAGCAGGTGTTCCTCGAGGGCGATCCCGACAACGCCATGACCGCCGTCATCAGCTTCCCGCAGGTGCTTGGCCACGAGGTCGTCGCCGACGTCGTAGACGTGGGGCCGGACTCCGAGATAGAACCCGGGATCCGTGTACTCGTCGACCCGTGGCTGACGTGTGCGACCCGTGGCCTCGAGCCCCCCTGCTCGGCCTGCGTGACCGGCAAGCACAACCTGTGCCACAACTTCGCCGGGGGGCACCTCCCGCCCGGCATCCACTCCGGCACGTGCTCGAAGGCGACCGGTGGTTTCGCCGAGCTCATGCCGGCCCACACCTCGATGTGCATCCCTGTTCCCGACGACGTCAGCGACGAGGCCGCCGTCCTCGCGGATCCGTTCTCGGTGTCGCTCCACGCGGTGCTCCGCGCCCCGCCCCCCGAGGGTTCGAAGGTCATCGTGTACGGCGTCGGCGCCCTCGGCGCGACCACCATCGCGGTGCTGCGGACCCTGTACCCGGACACCGAGGTGACGGCGATCGCGCGGTTCCCGGCGCAACACGAGATCGCCACGAAGCTCGGGGCACACAGCGTGCTCCCGCACCGACCCACGGAGGAGATCGTTCGGACCGTCGGCGATCTGACCGGCGGGACCCTTCGCGAGCCACTCCTGGGCCTGCCCTGGTTGCACCCCGGCGGCGTCGACATCGTCTACGACACGGTGGGGTCCCCCGAGACGCTGGAGGTCGGCGTTCGCATCGCCCGTCCGCGCGGCACGATCGTCGTCACCGGCGTGAGCACGCCGGGACGGTTCGAGTGGACCCCCTGGTACTTCAAGGAGCTGACGATCACCGGCTCGAACGCGTTCGGGATCGAGGGTCTGCGCGGCAAGCGCCAGCACGCCATGCGTCACTACCTCGATCTCGTACGCGAGGTCGGGCTGGACCTGCGACCGCTGCTCACGCACACCTACCGCCTCGAGCAGTGGCGTGAGGCGTTCGGGGCGCTGGCCGACCAGGGGCGGTCGGGCGCGGTCAAGGTCGCCTTCGACCTGCGCTGAACGCAGGCACCCGTCGCCGACCACAGCCCCGTTCATGACATCCGGGACGGATGTCTTCCTCGACGGCCAGCCGGCTCACCTGACGCTGGCGTCAGACACTACAGTCGGGGGCGTGGACGTCGCTATCGCTGCCGTCGGGGCAGCCGCCCCCTCACTTCGGCTTCGTGCCGAGGAGGTCGCGGGTGCCTGGGGCGGCCGCGCTCGAGGCGCGCTCGCCGTCTGCGCTGCAGACGAGGACGTCCTCACCCTCGGGTGGCTCGCCGCCACGCGTGCGTTGCGGGCCGGCGCGATCGACTCCACCGCCGTCGAGGGGCTGTGGTGGGCTACGACGACCCCGCCCTTCGCTGACGGCCCGAGCAGCGCGTACCTCGCCGCCGCGCTGCAGCTCCCGGCATCGTCGACGGGAGCGCTGCTCACCGGCTCACCCCACGCCGGCCTCGACGCGATCGTGACCGCAGCGGACGCCGTCCGGGCGGGGCGCGTGACCACGGCGCTCGCGATCGTCTCCGACGCCCCGGTTCCCGGGCCGGGTTCGGCGCTGGAGCGGCGCGCCGGGGCGGGCGCGGTGGCCTACGTGCTGACCGCCGCGGGCGGCCATGCACGGCTCGGTGAGCTGACCACGCGGAGCCGACCGCTGCTCGATCGCTACCGCGGTGCGAGCGACGCGGTGCTGCGCGACGTCTACGACCCCCGGTTGTACCGCGAACGCATCTACCTCCCCGAGATCGGAGCGACGGTCCGGGCGGTCGACCCCGCCCCCACCGCGTGGTCGCTGCCCGACCCCGATGGTCGGCTCGCCCGCCTGATGGCCAAGGACCTCGATCTCGACATCGCCCCGTCCGCAGATGTCTACGCGGCCATCGGCGATGCGGGCGCCGCGACGACCGCGATCGGTGCGGCCGCGGCACTTCGCGAGGGGGGCACGGTCGGGTTCGCAGCGCACGGCGGCGGACGCTCGTCAGCGCTGGTCATCGACGCGGATGCGGCGGTGCCGGGGGCGTTCGACATCCCGCAGCAGCTCGCGGGCGGGCGCAGCGTCACCTACACCGACGCCCTCCGGGCGCGCGGTCTGCTCGAACCCAGCGGCGAGCCGATCCCGATGGGAGTGCCCCCAGGCGGCGCGGGGTTCGTCCGCGGCGGGGAGGAGCTGCTCGGACTGCACGGGGCCAGGTGCGCCGACTGCGGCGTGATCTCGACGCCGCCGTCTGTCCACCCGGCGTGTGTCGGCTGCGGCGGCGACGACCTGGGGGCGGTGTCGCTGAGCCGGCACGGCGAGGTGCACACGTTCGTGGTCAACCAGACCATGCCGCCGCCGTTCGTCGCTCCGCTGCCACTCGTGGTGATCGACCTCGACGACGGCGCGCGCCTGATGGTGCAGGGTGCGGGCGACGGCAGCGACCTGGCCATCGGCGACCGCGTCGAGCTCGAGGTGCGGCGCTACACGATCGAGCGGGGCGTACCCATCTACGGCTACAAGGCCGTGAAGGAGGCCTGACGTGGGCTGGAACCGCGTGGCAGTAGTCGGCGCCGGCATGATCCCGTTCGGCGAGCTGTTCGACCAGAGCTACGAGCACATGGCGAAGGGAGCGTTCGAGGCCGTCATCGCGAGCGTCGACAAGGGGATCGAGCGCTCCGCCATCGAGGCGATGTTCGTCGCCACCCAGCGCGGCACGCTGTGGGGACAGGAGGGCATCGGCGGAAACACCGTTCCGTCGGCCATCGGTCTCAACGGGATCGCCGCGAGCCGGATCGAGAACGCTTGCCCGTCGGGCTCCGACGCCTTCCGCATCGGCGCGATGGCGGTCGCCTCGGGAGTGCACGACGTCGTGCTCGTGATCGGCGTCGAGAAGATGCGGGACAAGTCGACCGAGGAGGGGCTGCTGGCACGCGCCGCGAGCGGCCACCCGATCTACAACCGGGGCGAGACCGCCCCGGTGCTGTTCGCCCCGTTCGCCACGCGCCACATGCACGAGTACGGCACCACCCAGGAGATGCTCGGGGCGGTGGCGATCAAGAACCACAACAACGGCAGCCTCGATCCGTACGCGCACTTCCGCGACGAGATCACGCTCGAGCAGTACCTCGCGTCGCCGATCGTGTGTGAGCCGTTGCACCTCTACGACTGCTGCCCGCAGACCGATGGGGCGGCAGCGGTGCTGCTCGTCCGCGCGGAGCGCGCCTCGGAGTTCACCGACGCGCCGGTGTTCGTGGCCGGCTTCGGGGTCGCGACCGACCACCCCTCGCTGCACGAGAAGACGAGCTTCGTCGAGATCCCCGCGACGGTCGGGGCGGCCGAACGCGCCTACGCCATGGCGGGCCTCGGTCCCGACGACATCGACCTCGCCGAGGTCCACGACTGCTTCACGATCACCGAACTGCTCGACATCGAGGACCTCGGGTTCTTCGAGAAGGGCAAGGCCGGACCGGCGACCCTCGAGGGCGAGACGAGCCGGAGCGGCCGCATCCCCATCAACACGTCGGGGGGCCTGATCGCCAAAGGCCACCCCATCGGGGCGACCGGGCTGAGCCAGATCACCGAGCTGTGGTGGCAGCTGCGGGGCGAGGCGGGCGATCGCCAGGTCGAGATCAGGCGTGGCAACGCGCTGCAGCACAACGTCGGTGGCCGCGGCACCGGCGTCTCGGTGGTCAACATCCTGACGACGGAGCGGCCTTGAGCGCCCCGCTGCGGGTCGAACAGCGCACCGACGGGGTCCGCCGCCTCGTCCTCGACCGCCCCGACGCGCGCAACGCCATCAGCGTCGAGATGCGCGAGCTGCTCGTCGACGCGGTGGTGGCGGCCCGTCGCGACCCCGACGCCCGCTGCCTGCTGCTCACCGGGGCGGGCGACGCGTTCTGCTCGGGCATGGACCTGCGCGAGTCGACGGTCAAGGACGCCGGCGCCGAGGACTTCGACCCGCGCTCGACCTCCGAGACCTTGCGGACCGGGATCCAGGCGCTGATCCGCGAGCTGTGGGAGCTCGACAAGCCCACCGTCGCCGCGGTCAACGGCGTCGCGGTCGGCCCCGGGGCGCACATCGCGTTGGCCTGCGACTTCGTCCTGACCCGCCCCGAGACGAGGTTCGTCTGGTCGTTCTCCCGCTGGGGACTGGTCGCTGACGCGGGCGGGGCGTACCTGCTCCCGCGGCTGGTCGGTATGGCCCGCGCCAAGGAGCTGGTGCTCCTCGGCGACGACGTCGACGGCGAGCGGGCGGTCGCGCTGGGGCTGGCCTACCGCTGCTGCGAGGACCTCGACACCGAGGCGGAGGAACTGGCGGGGCGTCTGGCCGTGATGCCGACGCGGGCCGTGGGGCTGTCGAAGCGGCTGCTCAACACCGCGTTCGAGACCGACCTGCCCGCGTTGCTCGAGACCGAGGGCCACTACCAGGCGCTGGCCACCACCACCGACGACCTCGTCGAGGGCATGGCCGCGTTCCGCGAGAAGCGCGCCCCGCACTTCCGCGGACGCTGACCCTCCCGGACCTCGCTGTGGGTCGGATCATGCCCACGCACGGCCGAAGGTCGACCCGGAGCGGGGCGCCGCCGGTCACACCTCGCCCGACAGGGTCGGCGGCTCCGTCGGGAGGAGCGACGTCTCGCTGGGGACGGGGTCGGGGGACGGCGGGGCGGGGCGCCACACCCCGACGGCGACGAGGCGGTCGTCGGGCAGCACGACGACCGCGGCATCGTGCGCGATCGCGATCCCGGACGAGACCGGGGCACCCGCATCCCACATCCACCGCACCGCCCCGGTGTGCAGGTAGTTGGCGTACACCTGGCCGGTCGTGGTCGCCACGAAGACCGCCCGCGAGTTCGACGCCGGCATCCCCTGGGGGTCGCCGACGCCATCCGAGCGCCACAGGATCTCGCCGGTCGCAGCATCGAAGCCGAACAGCAGCGAGCCGGAGACGACGTAGACCCCGCCCTGTGACAGCGTCGGCGGCTCGGCGATCGACCCCTCCAGTACCTGTTGCCACCGCAGCTCGCCCTCGTGGCCGAACGCGACGACGTCGCCGAAGCGTGAGGCCACCACCACGAAGTCCCCGTCCTGATCCGCGGCACACGCCGGGGCACCCATCACCTCGTGTTGCCACACCAGCTCGAGGGTGGCCCGATCGCGTGCCTGGACCTCGCCGTCGGCGAGGCAGACGACGAGCAGCTCCCCGGCGACGACCGGTGGGTGGATGGCACCCCCGCTGCCCAGATCGATGCGCCGGAGCTCCTCGCCGGTGGCCGCATCGAGCACGGCCAGCACGGCCGAGGGACCGAACTCGTCCGAGCGCTGACCGAGGATGATGTGCAGCTCGGATCCCGTGACCGTCGGGGCGGTGAGCAACGGCAGCTCGAGCGACCAGACCGGTGTTCCGTCCTCGGACCGCAGCCCGTCGACGCGTCCAGCGAGGTCCGCGGCGACGAGCAGGTCGCCCCCCTCGACCAGCGTCGAGCCGGGAGCGACCGCCCCGGCGGGCCCGCGCCAGCGCACCTCACCGTTGCCTACCTCGATGGCGAGCACCTCCCCGTCGACCGTGACCGCGTACGTCACGTCGTCGACGACGAGCGGGGTGGTGCCCGAGACCCCGGACACGTCCCACAGCTGACGCGCGAAGACGACACCGTGGGGAGGCAGCATGCGGCGCGGACCGACATCGGGATCGATGCCCTCGAGGTCGCCCACCTGGTCGCTGGTCCCGACTTCGATGCCGTCGTCGGTCGGCTCCCCTGCGAGCCGTACCGTGAGGTCCGGCGTGGTGATGAGGATCACCGCGAGCGCGACGCTCACCAGCGCGAGCATCAGCAGCGCGACGCGCCGGTGATCTCCTGTGGGGGCCTCCTCCGCGATGAGGCGGACGGGGCGATCGTGCTCGCGGGGAAGGCGGAGCGGGATCGGATCAGCCGGTCCGGCGGGGTCACCACCGGTTCGATCCGACGATCGCGCTCGTTCCCGGGCTTCGAGTCGCGCCCCGCAGTTGCCGCAGAAACGCGACGTCCTCTCCGCGCTCGCTCCGCAGTCCCCGCAGTGCACCAGGCCTCCTCCGGTGGCCGCCGCCGGGCGCCTCCACGCTGCCGGACGCGTCCGCGTGCCGATGTTCCCGCATCGGGGCGCTGTCCGCCACCCCGACCCGCACCTATACTGCTGACACGCGTGTCAGGTTCCACGCGGACCGCGCGGACCACGCGGTCGTCGGAGTGGGAGGTTGACGGGGTGGGAGCGGTGCGCCCCAGTGGGACCTCCGCCGACGCGGTCGCGCTGGCACGCAAGCGCGCTCGGTTACACCCGCCTGGCGAGCTCGACCCGGTCACCGCCGAGGTCGTGCGCACGTCGATGGAGACGGTCTGCTTCGAGATGGCGACCTACGTGTCGCGCACGGCGACGACCCCCATCCTGAACCAGAGCAACGAGCGCAACGCCACGATCCTCGATCGCAACGGTCGTCTCGCCGCCCTCAGCGTCGGGATCCCGCAGTTCATGCTGACCTCCACCCTGCCGGTGCGGTTCGCGCTGGAGTTCTTCGAGGCGGACGAGTGGCGTGACGGCGACGTGTTCGTCTCCAACGACCCCTACCACGGCGGTGGCCACCTCCCCGACTACAACGTCTACGCCCCGGTGGTCATCGACGGCGAGCTGGTGTGCATCGCGTCCATCCAGTGCCACCACGGCGACACCGGCGGCTCCTCCCCTGGCGGCTACAACGTCAACGCCACCGAGATCTGGGCGGAGGGCGTGCGCTGGCCCGCGGTCAAGGTCGTCGACGAGGGCGTGGAACGTCGCGACCTGCTGTACGCGATGGCGTCCAACGTCCGCCTCCCCGGGTTCGTGGGGGACATCCGAGCCCAGATCGGCGCGGCCCAGCTCGGGGCGCGTCGTCTCAAGGGCATCGTCGAGCGTCACGGTCGCGAGACCGTCGAGCGCTCGATGGACTTCGCGATCGAGTACGCCGCGCAGCGCTTCCGCGAGGCGGTCGCGAGCTGGCCCGACGGGACCTACGCCGCCGACGTGTACGTCGACCACGATCCACTCGGCCATCCCGACATCCATCTGCACTGCGAGGTGACCGTCGCCGGCGACGAGCTCACGGTCGACTTCAACGGCACCGACACGCGTGACGAGATCCAGGCGTGGTCGACGTTCGGCAACACGCGCGGCTATGTGATCGCTCAGCTGGCGTCGCTGGTCGACCCGGAGGTGCCCAAGAACGAGGGCTTCTTCGACAACGTCGAGTTGATCGTCCCTGAGGGCTGCGTGCTCAACCCGCGCGCCCCGAAGCCCGTGTCCGCCGGGTCACACCACCCCGGCACCGAGGTCGGCGAGGTGGTCGCGCTCGCACTCGCGCAGGCGATCCCCGACCGCTCCGCCCCGCAGATCTACAAGCTGGGCATCCCCATCATCTTCGCCGGGCTGGACAAGGACGGGAACCGCTTCATCGACCACGGCGGCGAGGTGTTCGGGGCGTGGGTCCAGGCGGTGAAGGGCCAGGACGGCTGGGGCTCGAAGAACGCCGCCTTCGGCAACCTCTTCAAGGCTCCCGCCGAGCTGCACGAGACGTCCACGCCTCACCTGCTCTGGGGCCGCGACTTCATCACCGACAGCGGCGGGCCCGGGCAGTGGCGGGGCGGGTGCGGCTCGCGCTACATCAAGGAGACGCTCGTCCCGGCCCAGGTGCACACCTACGTGGTGGGCAAGAAGTACCCGATGCCCGGCATCGCCGGCGGTCGCAACGGCGCCCCGAACCGTCTCACGATCAAGGTCGGGTCGGAACAGCCGATCGAGGTCGACTTCACCGCCGAGTGGGTGCCGCACGAGGCCGGTGAGAAGGTGGTGTACGAGTTCGGCGGTGGCGGCGGCTGGGGCGATCCGCTCGACCGCGAGCCGCAAGCGGTGCTCGACGACGTGCTCGACGAGTACGTCAGCGTCGAGGCGGCCGCGCGCGACTACGGCGTCGTGCTCACCGGCTCGCTCGAGGAGCTCACGCTCGCGGTCGACGAGCCCGCGACCGAGCGTCTCCGCACCGACCTCCGCGCCTCCCGCTCCGACGCGGAGCCGCGAACTTGAATACCTGGGCACACGTCACTGCACCCAACCATTCAAGTTCGCGTGAGGTGGGGGTCGGCTGGGCGCGGGTGCGCTGATGGGGTACCGGGTCGGGATCGACGTCGGTGGGACGTTCACGGACCTCATCTGCGTGACACCGGATGGCACGGTGGTGCTCGACAAGACCCCGACGACCCCCGACGACCGCAGCGTCGGCGTGATGAACGGGCTGGCGCAGCTCGCCGAGCGGTTCGGGCTGGAGGTCGGGGCCCTCGCAGCGCAGCTCGACCTGGTCGCGCACGGCACCACCACCGCCGACAACACGATGATCGAGCAGGACGGGGCGCCGACCGGGCTGCTGACGACCGACGGGCACCGCGACGAGATCGAGCTGCGACGCGGCTACAAGGAGGACATCTGGGACCCGGCCGCCCCGCCCCCGTTCGCCATCGCGCGCCGGCGGGCTCGCATCCCGATCCCCGAACGGCTCGACCACGACGGCAACGTCGTGCTGGCGCTCGACGAGGACGCGGTACGGCGGGGCGTGCAGCGGCTCCGCAAGCTCGGCTGCACCTCCATCGCGGTCTGTTACCTCTACTCGTTCGTGAACCCCGAGCACGAGCTGCGCACCCGCGAGCTGATCCTCGAGGAGTACCCCGACGTCGACCACATCTCGCTCAGCCACGAGGTGCTCCCCAAAGCGCCCGAGTTCGAACGCGTCTCCACCACGCTGGTCAACGCGTACGTCGCGCCCCGCCTCGCCGCCTACCTCGAGCGGCTCAGTGACCGCCTCCGGGAAGCCGGCTACACCGGCCAGCTGCTCATCATGCAGTCGACCGGCGGCGTGATGACGCCGGAGTACGTCTCGAGCCGCGCGGTGACGCTGCTCGGCTCGGGCCCTGCGGCGGGGGTGCTCGGGGCGGCACGAACGGCGGACCGGGCCGGCATCACGGACTTCATCAGCATCGACATGGGCGGCACGAGCTACGACGTAGGGCTGGTGCGGGGCGGGGCGCCGGAGGTCTCGACGTTCTGGAACTGGCGCCACCGCTACTACGTCGATATCCCGATGGTCGACGTGCAGGCTGTGGGAGCGGGTGGTGGGTCGATCGCCCGGGTGGTCGCGGGAGCGCTCCACGTCGGACCGGGATCCGCAGGCGCCGCGCCCGGACCGGCGTGCTACGGGCGCGGCGGAGACCGTGCGACGGTGACCGACGCAGATGCGGTCCTGGGTTGGCTGCCGAGCTCGAGCTTCGCGGGTGGCCGCATACAGCTCGACCTCGACGCGGCGGAGGCGGCCATCGCGCGCGACGTCGGCGCTCCGCTGGGACTCGACGTGACGCAAGCCGCATGGGGCATCGAGCGCGTGGTGAACGCGAACATGGCCAACGCGGTCCGGCGCGTGCTGAGCACCAAGGGCCTCGACCCGCGCGAGCTGGCGCTCGTCGCCTACGGCGGCAACGGGCCGGTCCACGCGTGGGCACAAGCGCAGGATCTGGGCATCGATCGCGTGCTGATCCCGCGCACCGCCCCAGCCTTCAGCGCGCTCGGCCTGCTCGTCGCGGACTACGTCGTCGACCTCGCCCGGGCCTACGTGACCTCGCTCGAGGAGGCCGATCCACTCCGCATCGAGCGACTCGTGACCGAGATGCGCGACGAGGCCGACAAGGAACTGGCGCCGGCGAACCTCGACCCGGAGGCTCGGTCGGTGACGGCGTACGCCAACGTCTGCTACCCGGGGCAGAACTTCGACCTCGGGGTCCCGCTCGAGGCCGGCGCACCGGACGTCGGGGCGGTCACCGAGCGCTTCCACGAGTTGCACGAGGCGGACCGTGGCTACTGCTTCCGCGACCAGCGCCCGCTGCTGCGCAGCGTCCGGCTGGTGGTGCGGGGCGCGACACCGAAGCCGACGGCTGCGACGACCGACGGCACCGTCACCGACCCACGGGACGCGACGACGGGCAGCCGGGATGCGTACTTCGGAGCTGGCTACGTCGCGGCCCCCACCTACGACGGGCCCGCGCTCGCGTCGGGTGTGCGTGTCGACGGTCCCGCGCTGATCGAGGAGGCCTTCACCGTGGTCGTCGTGCCGCCCGGGGCGCATCTCACCGTCGACCAGCACGGCAACTACGACCTCCGGCTGCGATGATCGAACCGTTGAACCGGATCGTCCGGTTCAACGGTTCAATTCAACCTTCGGCGGGTGGCAGGCGTGGTGACGGCGGGACGGTCGGGGCGGTGGTGACGGCGGGACGGTCGGGGCGATGGTGACGGCGGGACGGTCGGGGCGGTGGTGGGCGCGTCGCGTCGTGTCCGCCATGGTCGTCGCCGCGCAGCTGGTGCTGATCGTGCGCGCGTACCACGCCCCGCAGCGCCCCTTCGGGTTCCAGATGTTCCCCGAGTCGAGCGACTGGCGCGCCGACATCGTCCGCGTCACCTCCGACGGGGAGCGCCACCCGATCGACGACGGCAGGTGGACCTATCACTGGTCCGAGCTCGTCCGAGGCCACGGGCTCGGCCGCCCCGAAGTGCGCCACCACGCGTCCGCCGGGCTGGACTCGACGCTCCACCTGTTCCGCGCGGCGCTCGACTGGGTCGCCGCGAACACACCCCGCGACACCGAGACCCGCTACCTCGAGGCGACCGTGACGACGTGGCACAACGGCGGCGCGCCCCGGACCATCCTCGTGCGATCCGACGAACGGTGCTCAAGTAGCGGAGCGGTAGCACGACCACGGTGCGTCACGGCACCGACGGACACCACCGCGACCGGGACGCGATGATCGCCGAGGGGGTCCGCCGCTGGAGCACACGCATCGACGCGACCGTCGATGTCCGCCACCTCGCGTGGCTGCGCGTGGCGCTTGGTCCGATCGCGCTGCTGCACCTCGCGCCGTTCCTCCGGGATAGCCTCGGCGGCACCACCTACCGCGACACGTTCCACCTCCCCTACGCGAGCTGGTACCCCGAGCTGCCCGAGCCGGCCTACGTGGCGCTGCTGTGGCTGGCCGCAGCCGCTGCGGTCCTGCTCACGGTCGGTCTGCTGTCGCGCCCCGCCGCCGCCGTGACCGCCGGCGTCGTCGCGTACAACCTCTTCATCAGCCAGACGCACTACTCGAACAACCGAGCGTTCCTGCTGATCCTGCTGGTGGGTGCGGCGGCCCTGCCGCTGGGTGGCGCGTGGTCGGTGGACGCGTGGTGGGCACGTCGCCGCGGGCGGAAGCCGCGCACGACGACGCGTGCGTGGATCGTCGATCTGCTGCGGTTCGAGGTCGCGGCGGTCTACCTCGCCAGCGGGTTCAGCAAGCTGATCGACCCCGACTGGTGGGGCGGGACCGTGCTCGCCATCCGGATCGGGCGGGGCGCCGAGGAGGCCGTCGCGGCCGGTATCCCGCGCTCGCTGGTGGACCTGCTGGCCGATCCGACGACGACGTGGTGGGGCGCCAAGGCGGTCGTGCTGACCGAGCTGTTCATCGGGCTCGGCCTGTGGTTCCCGCGGACGCGGCCCGCCGCGGTGCTGATCGCCGTGCTCTTCCACGTCTCGATCCAGCTCACCGCCGACGTGGAGGTGTTCACGTGGGCGGCGCTGGCGGCGCTGCTTCTGTGGGTTCGGACGCCCGCCCTCGCCGCACCAGATCCACCAGCCCCGCCACGGCCAGCCCGATCGCACCCGCGACCAGCACCCGCGTGACGACGTCTGGGAACGCGAACGGCAGCACCGGGGCGGTCAGCACGCCCAGGTTCTGCAGCGCGTAGGCGAGCGTGGCGAGCCCGGCCAGACCGGCGAGCAGGCGCGCGTCCTTCGGACGGCTCCCCCGCAGCATCACGGCAAGCACGCCCAGGAGTGCGGCCGCTGCTGCGACGATGAGATGGGTGGTCGCGACGGACCGGTCGACCTCGGCACCGAGGTAGCCGCCGATCGCCGCGGCCACGGCCACAGCGGCGCCGGCAGCGAGCACGAGGTCGGGGCGCGCCCCGCCACGCACGAGCAGTGCGAGAGCGGCGGCGCCCGCGACCAGCAGGACCAGCGACGGCACGATGGGGGCTTCGTCAGGCAGCCACACCAGCTCGCCCGCGACAGTCAGGGGCTCCCCATCGACGATCAGCGGCACCTCCCAGCGCTCGAACACCACGACCGGTCCGCCGTCGGCGGCGTGCACCGACTGCGGAGGCTCAGGCGACATCCAGTGGATGCGGTGGTCGTGCCAGGCGTGGCTGGCGCCCTCGCCGATGACCTCGAACGCCGGCTCGGCATCGACGGCGGCACCGGGCGGGGCGATGGTTCCCGCGTCGAGGAAGCGCGAGTCGTTGAGGTAGTACGCCGGCGAGCGCACGTTGACCAGCACGGTGCCGTCGGCCTCGATGCGGACGTACGGCTCCTCGTTCCGCCCTCCGTCGCCGTAGCCGAGGATGACCACCTCGACGCCGGGGCGCGCGGAGACGCGCAGGAACGAGTCGCCGCCGAGCACCTCGACGTCGATGCCGTCGGCGTCCGGTTCGATGTCCAGCACGCGTGAGCGGTAGTTCGTGGGGCCGGCGGCGTCCGCGAACACCGGCGTCGGTGCTCCGAGCACGAGCAGCGCCCCGAGGACGACGGCGAGCACGGGGCGGGCGACGGGGATCGAGCTGGCTCCTCGGACGCGGTTCACGGGTTGACGACGACCGGGATGGTCGCGGCGAGATCGCCCTCAGGACCGAGGTGCACCCGGAGCACGATCTCCCACGCGCCGGCGATCGAGAGTTCGTTGCCGGTGAGAACCCAGTGCCCTGGTCCCGCGGACGGTGGGGTCCGCTCGATGGGACCGATGTCGCGTATGGGCAGTCGCAGCATCAGCGTGACTCCCTCGGCATCGCCGACGGGGCGTCCGGTCGCGTCCAGCAGGTAGAGGTGGATCTGGTTCGTGCCGGCGCGGTTCGGATCCACCACCAGGTTGACCTCGTAGCCCTGACCGACCGGTTCGTAGACCGAGAACGCCCCGCCGATCCCCGCCGCCTCGGCGGCGGGTTGCAGGTTCACGAGGACGCCGGTGACCAGCAGCACGAGCGCCAAGCCGGCCACCTCGAGCCGGACGGTGCGGCGGAGCGTTCGCCACCCGGCTGCGTGAGTCGCGTCGCGGTGGCCGGCGTCCCCGCTGCCACCCGCCGGAACCGCCACCTGATCACCGACCACCGCGGCGATCGAAGGCACGAGCCGACGGTTGTTGTACGCCCCGAGGGCGATCACCAGCGCGGCCACCGCGAGCTTGACGATCAGGACACGGCCGTAGGTGGTCGAGGTCAGCGCACGCAGCGCGCGCACCTCCACCCACGCCAGCGCGACGCCGGCGGCGACCACGCCGACCAAGGACCCGGTCGCGAGGTCCGAGAAGCGCTTGAGCAGCCCGGCCGACACCACCGGATCGGACTCGGGACCTCGTTGCCGCAGCACGATCGCCAACGCCACCAGGCCACCGAACCACACCGCTCCCGCCATGAGATGGACGACATCGGCGATCACGACCACCCACTGCGGGTCGGTGGTCAGGGTGTGGCCCTCGAGCACGAACGACAGGGCTGCCACGACCGCCACCACGAGGGCGGCGACGCCGAGCCGCGACCGGGCGAGCAGCAGCAGCGCCACCAGCGCAACGACACGCACGAGGATGCTGGCCCCGTACCACGACCCGACCGCATCCCCCAGCGCCGATGCGTTGGTGAGGACCGACACACCCAGACCGGTCTCCAACGCACTCTGCAGGGGCACGGCGACGAGCGCCAACCCGATCGCCATCCACCCACCGAGCCGCAGCAGCCTCGACAGGCGGTGGCGGTCCTCGAACGCGCGGCGAGTGGCCAGGACGAGGAAGGCGGCCACACCGGCGACGAACAGCGTCGCGGCGTAGTTCAGGCCGCGAGACAGCGTCGCGAGGACGGCCACGCCTCGGTCACGGTCGCCCGCGAACAGATCGGACAACAGCGATCCGTCGACCGGACCTGCAGCACCGATCGTGAAGACGAACGCGCCTTTGAGCGGGTGGCTGTCGGCGGACGTAGCCCGCCACGTCACGATGTAGGTGCCGTCGGGGAGATCCTCGGACAGGTCGGCCGAGACGGTGGCACCGGTGGCCACGACCTGACCGAGCGGCACGCGTTCACCGTCGCGGTCGAACAGCCGCAGTCCGCCGGTCGGGACGCTCACGTCCTCGTTGAAGCTCAGCGCCAGTTCGTCCGGCGCCTCCGCGACCACCTCGCCGTCCGCCGGGTCCGTGCTGCGCAGGATGGCGTGCCCGGACGCTGAAGCCGCCCCGACCAGGAGCACGGCGACTCCGAGGAGCAACGCTACGACGACGCGGCGGAGTGCACGCACCCGCGGTTCACCTCTCAACTCGGCGCGGAGGCCCGATGCTACGCGCCCCTGCCACCACCGCCGTTCACGGCAGCACCCATGGCCGACGCCGTCTAGCGACGAGCGCTCCCCTCAACGAGGAGCGGCCTCGCTACGTTCCGGCGATGCCCCTGCTCGTCCCTGCCTTCTCGTTCGCCCCGCTCGCGCCGCTCGCCCACGGCGGGGCCGGGGCGGCGTGGCAAGCCGTCGTGACCGGCCTCGCTCTGGGTGTGGGCGTGGTCTTCGTGCTGGTCGTGATCGGACGGGTCGAGCTCGACTCTGCGGGCGACCTCATCACACCTCTAGCGCTCGCGCTGGTCGCCGGATCGCTGGCGACCACGGCACAGACCGTGCTGTCCGACTGGGTCGGCTACGCGATGATCGCGGGCGGCCTGACGTTGCTCGCGCTGGCGCTCGTCGCCTCGATCGATCGGTTCGGGCTGCGGCGCAACTGGTCCGTCGCGGTGACCTTCGCGGCCCTGGCCGCGATCCCGACGATGCTGTGGGGGGGCACGCTCAACGCCGAGGTGCACCCACCTGAGGAGCCGCAGAAGGCGCGGTTACCGGATCCGGGCGATGCGGTGTTGTCGCTCGCCTCCCCGGAGCCGGGTGGCACGGTTCCCGCTGGCCAGGTCGAGTTCACGTTCACCGTGACGGGCGGCAGCATCGGGCCGCGCATCGGCAGCCAGCCGATCCCTCCTCCCGACGATCCCCAGGGCTTGGGCCACGTGCGTCTCTTCGTCGACAACCGTCCCGTCACCACCTCCGATGAGGATCGCTGCAGCGTCGCTGCGCCGTGCCGCGAGGTGACCTTCACCACGATGCTGACGGCCGGGGCACACCGGGTCACGGCCGAGTTCGTCGCGTACGACGGGGCGCAGTTCGCCCCGCTGGTCGCGGTGGTCACGACGATCACGGCCGAGTGAGTGCTCAAGGGGCCGCAGGCCGGTAGCACGACCGAGTGTGCTCAAGCAGGCCGCAGGCCGTTAGCACGACCGAGTGTGCTCAAGGAGGCCGGAGGCCGTTAGCACGACCGAGTGTGCTCAAGGAGGCCGCAGGCCGTTAGCACGACCGAGTGTGCTCAAGGAGGCCGCAGGCCGTTAGCACGACCGAGTGAGGGCACGGTTAGCCTCACCCCTCCTGTCGCCCGGAGTCCACCGTGCCCGACCGCTGGCAGCACGTCACATCGTTCGATGGCACCCGTGTCGCGTGGCGACTCGATGCGCCAGCCGACAAGATCACGAAGGCGCGCACAGTCCGAGCCAGCGAGATCGCGGTGGTGCTCTGCAACGGCATCTCGTGTGACCACAGCTACTGGAACCACGTCTGGGGCCCGCTGGCCGAACGCGCCCCGCTGCTGCGCTGGCACTACCGCGGCCACGGGCGCAGCGACCCGCCCGCCGACCCGGACGCGTACCGAGTCGTCGACGTCGTGCGTGACCTCGAGGTGGTCACCCGGGAGAGGGGCATCAAGCGCGCGGTGCTCGTCGGGCACAGCTACGGCGTTCAGATCGCGACCGAGACGCCCCGCCACCTCCCCGATCTCGCCGCGGGCATCGTCTGCGTGGCGGGTACCTACGGCCACCCGATCATGCGGTTCGGGCCGTTCAACCCCGGCGTGAAGGTCTTCGACGTCCTCCACGCCACCACCAAGCTCCCGGGACTGCCGGCGCTGACGCGCGCGGCGATGCGCTCACCGATGGCGTACTGGGGGGCTCGCGCCATCCGACTCATCGGCCCACACGCGCCCCGCGACGACATGCGCCAGTGGTTCGACCACCTCGCTCGCCTCGACATGGGAGTGATCACGCGCATGATGCGGGGCATGCAGGAGCACACCTCGGAGGACCTCCACGAGCACTACGACGTCCCGGTCGTGACGATCGCCGGAGGCAGCGACTGGGCGACGCCGACCCGCATCCTGCGTCGCCTCGCGGAGCGCGCCCCGCACGGCCGCATGGTCGAGGTCGCCGACGGCAGCCACGTGCTGCCCATCGAGCACCCCGACGTCGTCGTGGAGGAGGTCCTCCGCCTCCTCGACGAGGCCCGTTTGACGCGTGGTACCACTTCGGTACCATAGCGTCATGGCTATGACGCTCCGCACCGATGACGAACTCGAGCACGCGCTCGACAAGCTCGCCGAGGCCGAAGGCCTCTCCAAGCAGGAGATCATCCGCCGAGCTGTGCTCGAACGCTACGAACGCGCCGGACACGCCCAGCGGGTCGGCGAGGCGACCGACCGGATGCTCGACCGCTGGAGCGATGTGCTCGACCGCCTCGGCTCGGTGTGACCGAGGTCGAGTACCTCGACCTCGAGGATCTGCTCCTGATGGTGCGGCGGGCGGGGCTCGGACGGGTCCGGGACGTCGGGCTCCTCGACGCGGCGGTCGCCCGCCCGCGGTCGACCGCGTTCGGTGAGGACGCGTATCCCACGCTCGAACTCAAGGCGACCGCTCTCCTGCATTCGCTCGTGAAGAACCACGCGCTGGTGGATGGCAACAAACGGTTGGCGTGGTTGGCCACGACCGTCTTCCTCGATCTCAACGGTGCCACCGTCGAGCTGACCGCCGACGAGGCGTTCGACCTGGTCATGGCGGCGGCGGTCGGCGATCTCGACGTCGAGGGGATCGCGCAACACCTCGGGAGTCGCGGCTAGCGGGGCAGGCCGAGGAGGCGGTCGGCGAGGATCGTGCGCTGGATCTCGGACGTGCCGCCGGCGATGGAGGCGGCCCGGGACCACAACCACTGGCGCTGCCACGCCTCGTCGTCGGGGAACAGCTCGACCGCGAGCGCGGACAGGTGCTGGGTGAGCGTGGTCCAGGCCAGCTTGACCCGGCTCGACTCCGCGCCAGGGGTCTCGCCGCGGCTGAGGCGAGTCATGGTCCGCAGGTTCGCGAGGGCGAGCAGGCGCAGCTCGGTGTAGACCTGCCCGAGGTCCTCGGCGACGAGCAGGTCGTCGAGCCGCCCGTCCTCCGCGGCCGCTCGGAACAGCCGATCGAAGTGGACCTCGTGGACGACCTGCTCCTTGAAAGGGAAGTTCACGCCCCGCTCGTAGGCCAGCGTGGTGGCGGCCACCGACCAACCGTCGTCGACCGCGCCGACGACGTGGTCGTCGGGCACGAACGCTGACTCGAGGAACACCTCGCTGAACTCGGCCTCCCCGGTGAGCTGTCGCAGCGGCCGCACCTCGATGCCGTCCGCCTCCATATCCACGATGAGGTAGCTGATGCCGGCGTGCTTGCGCGCGCCGGGTGCCCCGCTGGGGCTGGGGGCGGTGTCGGGGTCCGTGCGGGCGAGGCAGATGCCCCAGCGCGCGACGGTGGCGTAGGACGTCCACACCTTCTGGCCCGTGAGCGACCAACCACCCTCGATCCGCTCGGCGCGGGTGCGCAGCGCCGCGAGGTCGCTACCGGCGTCGGGCTCGGAGAACAGCTGACACCAGATCTCCTCCGCCGTGAGGATCGCGGGGAGGAAACGCTGCTTCTGCGCGTCGGTGCCGTGCGCGAGCAGCGTGGGACCGGCGTGGGACAGCCCCACCCGGTTCACGGGCTGCGGGGCGCCGGTGCGGGCGTAGGCGAGGTTGAACAGAGCGACCTCGACCGGTGTCGCGCCCCGACCCCCGTACTCCTCGGGCCAGTCGATGCCCACCCAACGGTCGGCGGCGAGCCGGGCCTGCCACCGCCGTCCCCAGGCCACCGCCTCGGCGTCGTGCTCGAAAGGGGGCGGCGGGGTGTACTTGGCGTCGAGCCACGTGGCCGCCTCCGCCGCGAACGCCTCCTGCTCGGCGGTGAACGACAGATCCACCTCAGCGGCCCTCCACGGAGTGGGAGCGAACTGGGGCGCATACGCACAGGTTCGCTCCCACTACAGCTCCCAGAAGCGATCACGACCGTGCTGCTCGAGCGCGACGCGGAGGTCGCCCTCGTCGGCCGTCGTGAAGGGACGGAACGCATCGGCGCCCCGCTCGCGGATCCACACCTCGTCGTCCCCGACCAGGTCCGAACGCCACTTCTGGGTCTTCAGGATGCGGGTGATCACCTTGGTGGTGGCGGTCTGCGGCAGCTCGCGCGCGAGACGGAGGTAGCGGGGCCGCCACTTCGGCGGCAGGTCGGGCTGACCGTCGAGCCACGCCGCGAACGCCCCGGGATCGAACGTCGCGTCGTCGCGCAGAACGAGCGCGACCATGAGCTGGTCGCCGGCTTCGGCGTCCGGTACCCCGTACGCCGCCACGACGACCACGTCCGGATGACGTCCGATCGCCTGCTCGACCGGACCGGTGGGGAAGTTCTCGCCGTCGACTCGCACCCAGTCGTCGGCGCGCCCCGCGAAGTAGAGGAACCCGTCGGCGTCGATGTAGCCGAGGTCGCCGGTCCAGTACCAGCCGAACCGGGTCGCGGCGGCGGTGGCATCGTCGCTGCCGTAGTAACCCTCGAACGGCCCGCCGCCGGCGGTGTTGACGATCTCGCCGACGCATTCCTCGGGGTTCAGCAGCCGTCCCGTCTCGTCGAGCCGTGCTCGCGTCAGGTCGTTGCCATCGTCGTCCACGACCCTGATGTCGTGGGTCGCACGTCCCAGCGCCCCACGGGGCGTGTCCTCGTCGGGCACCAGACCGATGGCACCCTCGGTCGGTCCGAACAGGTCGGTGACCTCGACGCCGAACCGCTCCGCGAAACGCGCGACCGCCTCCGGCGAGCCCTCGTTGCCGAGTGCTCGACAGAGCGGGTTGTCGGCGTCGTCGGGGCGCTCGACGGTCGCGAGGATGTAGCTCAACGGCTTGCCGGTGTAGTTGAACCAGGTGGCGCCGTAGCGGCGCACGTCATCGAGGAAACGCGACGCGGTGAACCGGCGCGCGAGGCCGACCGCCGCCCCGGCTACGAGCGCCGGCATGAACCCGACCATGAGCGAGTTGGAGTGGAACAGCGGCATCGAGATGTAGCCCACGTCGTCGGGTTCGACCCCGAGGAGCAGGCGCATCCGCTCACCGGTCTGCAGCATCCGTCGCTGCGAGCAGATGACCGCCTTGGGGTCAGAGGTCGTCCCGGAGGTGAAGATCAGGCACCAGGGTGTGGCGATGTCGACGTCGCGGTCGATCAGCGTCATACCCGCGTCGTCGAGCGCCTCCTCAGCGGGTGTGCCGAGCACGTCCCCGGACGCATCCCAGCGGGTCACCGTGAGGTAGCGACCGACGGGCGCGTCAAGGCCATCGACCAGGGGCTCGGCGAGCGGGGCGGTCGCGGACTGGGCCACGACGATGCCCACGTCCGTGTGGCGGGCGTCTCGGACGAGTTGCTCGCCCTGCCGCGTCGGGTTGAGCCCGACCACGGTCGCCCCGACCAGCGCCGCCCCGCCGAGGATGGCGAGGTAGTCGGGGACGTTCTGCATCAGCACGCCGACGTGGAACGGGCCCTCGTCGGGGCGCAGCGACGCGAGCACGTTGCCCCAGCGACGGGACTCGTCGAGGTAGGTCGCGTGCGTCCAGGTGACCTGGTCGAAGCGGACGAACGGGCGGCCGCCCACCTCGCTGGCGTTGCGCTCGAGCAGCGCCCCGACGCTCGCCGCGGGCAGCGCGGCCTCTCCCGGTGCCGGCACCGTCCGCGATCCTGACATGCCTGTCACCCTACAGCGTGTGCCTCCGGACCCGCCTCCCGGGTCCACCTGCACCCACTGGCGTGCGCCCCGACCGAGCGTGTGCATCCGGACCCGCCGTCCGGGTCCATCTGCACCCACTGCCGTTGACCACGTCCGCCAGGCCCGACCGTACACTCCGACCTGACGGCGGCGTCAGGCAGCACGTGGAGGCGGGGCAGGACCTGCTCGCAGATAGCGAGGACCAGGCAGCACTGCGCGCGCTCGCCCGGGAGGTCGCCGAGAAGGAGCTCGCGCCCCGTGCCGCTGAGTGGGACGAGCAGGAGCGCTTCCCCGACGAGGCCTGGGCCGCGTTCACCCAGGCGGGCCTGCCCGCCATCACCATCGGCGAGGAGTACGGCGGGGCGGGTCTCGGCGATATCGAGGCGGCCATCGTGCTCGAGGAGCTGGCCCGCGCCGACGTCTCCAGCGCCATCCTCCTCCAGCTCATCTACAACGGCGCCCCGCGCGCCATCGAGCACCTCGGCACGGACACGGCCAAGGAGCACTGGCTCCCCCGAGCCGCCAGCGGCGAGTCGCTGTTCTGTCTCGGCATCACCGAGGCAGACGCCGGCTCCGCGGTCATGGAGATGCGTGCCACGCTGACCCCCGACCGCAACGGGTGGATCCTCGACGCCTACAAGAACTACGTCACCGGGGGGCACAAGGCCGACGCGTGTCTGGTGTGGACCCGCTTCCCGGGCAGCGAGGGTCCACGCGGGATCGGCTCGATCGTCGTCGACCTGCACGCCGACGGTGTGTCGGTCACGGGCACCCACAGGAAGATGGGCCTGCGGGGCGTGACCGAGGCCGAGCTCGCGTTCGACGGCGTCGCCGTCAGCCCCGAGGATGTCATCGTGCACGGCGACGACGAGTCCGCGTTCCGGACCCTGCTCGACCACCTCAACCACGAGCGTTGCGGCAACGCGGCGATGTGCATCGGCGCGGCGCACGGCGCGCTCGAGCATGCCGTGACCTACGCCAACGACCGGGTGATCGGCGGCCGCCGCCTCCGCGACATCCAGGGTCTGCAGTGGAAGTTCGCGGACATGGCCACCGAGTTGGAGTCCGCACGCCTGCTGCTGTATCGCGCGGTCGCGCTGGCAGGGCCGCACGGGACACCGCCGGCGCTCGAGACCGGGATGGCGAAGACCAAGGCCAACCTCGCCGCCAAGTACGTGTGCGACGAGACCATCCAGCTGCTCGGCGGGTACGGCTACTCGCGCGAGTATCCGGTCGAGCGCATCTACCGCGACATCCGCGGGCTCAACATCGGCGCCGGCACCGTGGAGGTCCAGCGCAACTACGTCGGCTCACGGGTGGCGGCGGGGCGCCGTCCGTCCGGACCCGCCTGGCGTGACATCCTGCACTGATGTACCCGGCACACTGACACGCCGACCACCGCCCCACGAGACCCGATGCCGCGCCCCGACTACGACCGCCCCGGCGGACCCTGGGACGTCCCGCCGCTGTCGCGGCTGCCGCGGTCCGGCGTCGTGGACGGCGACACCATCCTCGATCCCGACGAGGTGGACCGCCGTGTCGGCCTGGTCGCAGCCGGTCTGAGCACACGGGGCGTGCGACTCGGCGACCGCGTCGCGTGGCAGCTCCCCAACTGGTGGGAGGCGGTCGTGCTCTACCGCGCCTGCTGGCGCATCGGGGCGGTAGCCGTGCCGATCCACCACCGGGTCGGGCCGGTGACGCGGCAGGTGATCGTCGACCGCGTGCGGCCGCGCGTGACCCTCGTGGCATCCGACCTCGGCCCACCCGACGACGCGATCGAGGTCCGCGGAGAGGGCGACGGCTTCGGGGCGCTGTTGGACGGCGCGCCACGGGGCCACCCATCTCGGAGCCGGGACAGCGCCCCGGCCCCGCCGAACGACGCGGTGATCCTGGCGACCTCGGGCTCGTCAGGGGTGCCCAAGCTCGTGCGGCACACCCACCGCGGACTGGCGTACAAGGCACGGGCGATGGTCGGGGCGCACGGACTCGACACGACCGACGCCATCCTGATGCCCGCCCCGCTGTCGCACATCTCGGGCCTGCTTAACGGCGTGCTCATACCGGGGGCGGGTGGGTTGACCACGGTGGTGGAGGATCGGTGGGACCCCGACCGCGCGCTCGAGCTCATCTCGTCCCAGCGCGTCACGTTCATGATCGGGCCTCCGACGTTCTTCATCGACCTCATGGCCGCGGACGCGTTCTCACCGGGTCGGGTCGCGCCGCTGAGGCTCGTGTCGTGCGGCGGGGCGGGTGTCACGCCCGCGTTCGTGGAGGAGGCACGCGAGCGGCTCGGTGCGGTCGTCAAGCGCACGTACGGCTCGACCGAGGCGCCGACCGTCACGACGAGCCACGCCGACGATCCGCTCGACCGTGCGCGCGACACCGACGGACGCCCCGTGGGTGCGGCCGAGCTGCGCGTCGCGGGAGGTCGGGAGGGGGCGGGGCGGCTGCAGGTCCGCGGGCCGGAACTGTTCGTGGGCTACCTCGACGCCGCGGCACCGATCGACGAGGAGGGCTGGTACGACACCGGCGACCTCGCCCGGCTCGACGACGAGTGGGTGACGATCCTCGGCCGAGCCGACGACACGATCGTGCGGGGCGGCGAGAACATCAGCCCGGGCGAGGTCGAGGCGGTGTGCGCCTGTATCCCCGGAGTCCGCCAGGCGATCGTGGTGGGCTACCCCGACCAGCGGCTCGGCCAGCGCATCGGCCTGGTCATCGAGGCGGAGACCGACGTCGGTCTGGACACGATCACCCGAGCGTGTGAGGCGGCTGGGCTCGCGCGTTTCAAGACCCCTGAGCGGGTGGTGCGGCTCGACATCGTGCCTCGCCTCGACGCCGGCAAGCCCGACCGGCGTGCCTTGAGCGAGTTGCTTGCAGCGCGGTGAGCGACGCCGTGGGCGCCAGATCGCTGGTGTGCCTCCCGTTCGGGCCCGGTCCTTCGGCCGCCCGAGCCGACGGAGGGGGTCGGACGATCGTGGCACTGCCGGTCGGGACGTCTGGGCTCACCCAACCTGGACTCAACATCCAGGGAGCACGCCATGTCGCACATCCGTCGCCCGATGATCGCCACCGCGCTCACGGTCGCGCTGTTCCTCGCGATCGGTCCGGCCGCGAGTGCCGCCACCGACCCGCTCTGGGCCGAGCAGTGGGGCCCCCAGCAGGTGGACGCACCAGAGGCGTGGCCGACGTCGACCGGCGACGGGGCGGTCGTCGCGATCGTGGACTCCGGCGTCGACCTCGACCACGAGGACCTCGCCGCCAACGCCGTCGCCGGCAACACCTTCCTCGACTGCGGCGATAGCGGCTGTGGCAACGGAGACTGGGAGAGCGGCGGCGAGCCAGGACACCCGCACGGCACGCACGTGGCCGGGATCGCGGCGGCGGTCACCGACAACGGTGTCGGGATCAAGGGGGTCGCGCCCGACGCGACGATCCTGGCGGTACGCGTGCTCGACGAGAACGGCTCGGGTTCGTTCGAGGACATCGCGCGGGGGGTGCGGTGGTCCACCGACAACGGCGCCGACGTGATCAACCTCAGCCTGGGTGCGCTCCCGGGTGTCCAGGTGCTCGAGATGACCGGCCTGGTCTCCGATGTGCGGGATGCCATCGCGTACGCGACATCGCGCGGGGTGGTGGTCGTGGTGGCCGCCGGGAACGAGTCGTTCCCGCTGTGCGCGTCGCCGGCGTTCAACGACGGGGCGGTGTGCGTGACCGCGACCGATCAGCGCGAGGCGAAGGCCTTCTACGCCAACCAGGCGATCAAGCCCGATCTGCTCGCGGTGTCCGCCCCCGGCGGCTCGGGGCTGCCGCTGTGCGGCGAAGACATCGTGTCCACGGTCCCGGCCGGTGAGGGCGGGGCGTGCAGCTACCCCGACACGTACGACGAGTTCGCCGGGACCTCGATGGCCGCACCGCACGTGGCCGGCGTCGCCGCGATGCTTACAGCCACCGGCTGTGCCGGTGACGCCGCCGTGAGCGCGATCACCTCGACGGCCCGCAACCCCGTGACCGGTCAACGGGGGGCCTGGGACCCGGCTTACGGCTACGGCATCGTCGACGCCGACAACGCCCTCGCCGCCTGCCCCGTGACCGTGACCCAGGACGCGGATGCCGAACCTCGAGAGACCCCACGCTCCGGACCACCTGACGAACGCGACCGCCCGGATCGTGCTCGCGAACGCCCCGAGTGAGAACCGCGAGCCGCGGAGACCGCGCTCTCCGCGGCGGGCCCCGTGGGAACGCCCCAGCGACGATGCGGATGCAGCGTCGCAAGTTACTAGAAGGGGGGAGCGCCCCGGCCGGTGATCTCGATGCGGTGGTAGACGTCGGTGGGATCCGTGCCGGCGTAACGGGCCGAACCCTCGCTGCCGTCGGGGAGGCGCAGCTTCAGGTCGGCGTCCTCCGCCAGACCGAACCTGGCCGCCCCGCGCAACTCGCCCCACCACTCGTCACGGTCGCCGACGGGTTCCGCGCACAGATCCGCGTGTACCGGACCGAGCGCCGTGTCCCCGTCGCACAGCTCCACCATCCCACTCCAGGTGCGCACCACCCACCTCCGCCCGGCCAACCGGGAGAGCTTGCCACGGCCGCTCACCAGAGGTCGGCGCCCGCCTCCACCCGTTCGCGCAGCAGCCGGGTGACGCGGCGCCGGTGCAGCGTGGCGTCGCCGAAGAGCCGCGACGTCAACTGTGCGCGCTTGAGGTACAGGTGCAGGTCGTGCTCCCAGGTGAAGCCGACGCCGCCGTGGACCTGCAGCGCCCCGGCGGTCACCCGGCGAGCCGCGTCCCCGCACCACGATTTCGCGACGGACGCGGCCAGAGAGCGGTCGGGGGCGTCGGTCGCGACCGCCCAAGCCGCGTAGTAGGCGGCCGAGCGCATGCCCTCGACGTCGACGAGCATGTCGGCGAGCCGGTGCTTGACGGCCTGGAAGCTGCCGATGGGTCGGCCGAACTGCTCGCGCACCTTGGCGTAGTCGGTGGCCATCTCGAGGCAGCGATCGGCGGTGCCCAGCAGCTCCGCCGCGTGCAGCGTCGCGACGAGGTCGAGGAGGCGTCGGGCGCGGTCGGCTCCGGCGATCTGCCCCCCGAGGGATAGGTCGAGCCAGGCGACCTGGCGGGTCAGGTCCATCGCCGGCTCGGCCTGCGGCGCCCCGTCGCGCAGGTCGACCGCGGTCACGTGATCGTCGGTGACGTGCAGCGCCAGCGTCGCGTGCGGGGCGTCGACGGCCAGCTCCTCGGCGTAGGCGAGGCTGGCGGAGGTGGCGCCGGCGATGAGGTCGTCGTGCCACGGCCGCAGGGCCCCCACCTCGGCCGCGACGACCGCTGCGGCCGCCGTCGAGGTGAACGGGATCGGGGCGACGTGCCGGCCGACCTGCTCGGCGAGCACCGCCAGCTCAACGGCACCCAGACCCAGCCCACCGCTCTCCTCTGGGACCGCGATCGCGAGCCACCCCTGGGCCGCGACCTGCTGCCACAGCTGGTGGTCGAGACCAGAACCGTCCTCGACGACCTGACGGACGCGCTCGCTCGTCGCGAGCGTGCCGAGGAGGTCGCGTGCCGCGTCCCGCAACGCGACCTGATCAGTCGACAGCTCGAAGTCCACAGCCCAAGCTTAGGAACCGCTGGTTGTCCGGAACGAAACCCGCGCTGCGCGGTGGTTCCCGTTGCCCAACGGGAACCACCGCTGGCGAGGGTTTCGGGGAAGCCGCGCACGCACCTGACCAGGCCGTAGCGGCCCACTGCTGGCGAGGGTTTCGGGGAAGCTGACAGCGCTACCGACCAGGCTGGGAACTGCAACCCGTGGCAGGATGCGCCCCATGGACCTGTCGTTCAGCCCCGAGCAGGAAGCGTTCCGGACGCAGCTGCGCACGTGGCTCGATGCCAACCGCACGTGGGATGCGCACGCTGGACCACCGCGGTTCGACGACCTCGCCGAGGAGGTCGAGTGGCTCCGCGGTTGGCAACGGCGCCTGGCCGACGGCGGATGGGTCGGCGTCGCGTGGCCCGCCGACCACGGAGGACGCGGCACCGGCACCGCGGAGCACTACATCGTCCAGGAGGAGCTGGCACGGGCTGGTTCGCCGGAACTGGCGGGGCGGATCGGCGTCAACCTCGCAGGACCGACGCTGCTGGCGCACGGGACCGACGAGCAGAAGGCGCGGTGGCTGCCGCGGATCCTGACCGCTGAGGACCTGTGGTGCCAGCTGTTCAGCGAGCCCGAGGCGGGGAGCGATCTGGCGTCGGTGCGCACGCGGGGCGAGCGTGTCGAGGGTGGCTGGCGCGTGACGGGGCAGAAGGTCTGGACCAGCTACGCGCAGTTCGCCGACTGGGGATTGTGCCTGGTCCGCAGCGATCCGGATGCGCCCAAGCACCACGGCATCACCTACCTGGTGATCGACATGCACGCAGCCGGGATCGAGATCCGGCCGCTACGGCAGATCACGGACGAGGTCGAGTTCAACGAGGTCTTCCTCGAGGACGTGTTCGTGCCGGACGAGAACCGCATCGGCCGGGAGCACGAGGGGTGGGCGGTTACCCGCTCGACGCTGTCCCACGAGCGAGGTACGTCGCCTCGCCAGCTCGTCAAGCACCTGCAGCTGGTCGAGGAGCTCCTGCGGCTCGCGCTCGAGACGGGACGCATCGAGGACCCACGCATCGAGCAACGCGTCGCCACCGCGTACGCCGACGTCCGCATCTTCCAGCTGCACAACTGGCGCACGCTGTCGCGCCTCGAGAAGGGCCTCGACCCGGGTCCGGAGGGGTCGCTGCTGAAGCTGTACTGGTCGGAGCGCAGCCAGGACCTCCACGAGACGCTGATGGAGGTGCTCGGCCCGGCAGCACCGCTGTGGCACGGCGCCGACGCCAACCCCGGCGACGGGCGGCTGCAGCGTTCGTGGCTGTACTACCAGGCGGCGACGATCTTCGCCGGCACCAGCGAGATCCAACGCAACATCATCGGCGAGCGTCTGCTCGGCTTGCCGCGCGAACCCAGGAGGCACGATGAGCGACGAGACGACGCCTGACGAGGTCCACATCGGGACGGCGATGCGTCAGCGCCGTCTCGACGCCGTCTCCTACACGGTCGAGGACCACGTCGCCACGGTGACGATGGAGCGTCCCGGCAAGCGCAACGCCATGAACACCATCCTGATCGACGACCTCGATCGCGCCTTCGCGGACCTCGACGAGGATGACGAGGTCCGCGTCGTGATCGTCGCCGGCGCCGGCGACCACTTCTGCGCCGGTCACGACCTCAAGGGCATCCTCGATCCCGCCGCCGCCGATCACTGGCGCGAGATGCGCGAGACGGCGGAGGGCAAGCTGCGCCACGAGGAGGTCATGTTCTACGAGCGCTCGCTGTCCATCCGCGACTTCCGCAAGCCGACCATCGCCGCGGTCCAGGGCGCGTGCATGGCAGCCGGGGTGATGCTCGCCGCCATGTGCGACCTCATCGTGGCGGCCGATGATGCCTTCTTCGCCAACCCGGTGCTGAGGATGAGCGGGGCGGGGGTCGAGCTGCTCGTCGAGCCGTACGAGCTGGGCTTCCGCAAGGCGAAGGAGTTCCTGTTCACCGGGATGACCATCGATGCGCAGGAGGCGTGGCGCCTGGGGTTCGTCAACCGCGTCGTCCCGCGCGCGTCTCTGGAGTCAGACACCCACGAGCTGGCCGAGGAGGTCGCCAAGGTCCCGCCGATCACGGCGCAGATGGTGAAGCGGTCGATCAACGACGCACAGGATCTCGCCGGTCAGCGTCAGGCGTGGCGCAACCACTTCATGATCCACCAGTTCACCTCCAACACCCAGACCGCGCTCGGGATGCTCGAGAGGCGCAAGCAGGCGGGGTCGATGAAGGAGGTCTTCGAGCAGCGCGACGCCGGCGACGAGGGATGACCGCCGCCACCGCGAAGCCGTGACGGTGCGGTCGCCGTGACGGATGCCCCGCAGCCGCTCGCCGGCCTACGTGTGCTCGACGTCGGCACGCGCATCAGCGCCCCGTTCTGCGCCGCCATCCTCGGTGAGCAGGGCGCCGAGGTCATCAAGGTCGAGGATCCGCGGGGCGGGGACTTCATGCGCGGCATCGGTCCGTTCCAGGATGGCTACTCGCTGTGGTGGGCGGTCGAGGGAAGAGGTCGCAAGAGCGTCACCTGCGACCTGCGCAGCGAGCGCGGTCAGGAGCTGTTCCGTTCGCTGGCGGTGCATGCGGACGTCGTGGTCGAGAACTTCCGCCCCGGCACCGTCGAGCGCTGGAACATCGGGCCCGACGACCTGCCCGACCGCATCGTCTACGTGCGCATCTCCGCGTTCGGCCAGGACGGCCCGTACCGCGACCGCCCCGGCCTCGACCGCGTCGGCATCGCGGTAGGGGGTCTGCTGCACCTCACCGGAGAACCCGACCGACCCCCCGTCCGGCCCGGCATCACGTTGTCGGACTACCTCACGGGCACGTTCGCCGCCGAGGCTGCCGTCGCCGCGCTCTACGAACGCGATGCCCGCGGACGCGGACCCGGGCGGGAGGGTGGCAGGGGCGTCGGGCGCGTGATCGACGCCCCGCTGTACGGCTCCATCCTGCGCGTGCTCGAGTGGACCATCGCCGGCCACGACCACCTCGACATCGTCCGCAGCCGGCACGGCAACCGCATCCCGACCTCCGCCCCGATGGACAACTTCCCCTGCGCCGACGAGGTCGTGGTCTGCATCGCCGCGGGCTCGGATGCCAACTTCGCGCGCCTCTGCACCGCCATGGAGCGCCCCGAGCTTCCCGAGGATCCGCGCTTCATCACCCTGACCCACCGCGTCGAGCACAGCGACGAGCTGCACGCGATCGTCGGGGCGTGGTGCGCATCGCTGCCTTCCGAGGAGGTGGAGCAGCGCTGCCTCGCGAGCAACGTCCCCGCCTCGCGCGCGTACACCGCCGCCGACATCGCGACCGACCCGCACCTGGCCGCGCGCGGCGACGTCGTCACCATCGAGGACCCCGTGGTGGGATCGATCCGCCAGCAGGCGCCCTACCCCCGCTTCGACGGCGTGCCGCCGCCCGTCCCCCGCGGGGCGCCGCGACTCGGCGAGCACGACGACGAGGTGTGGGGCGGCCTCGTCGGCCTCAGCGACGCCGACCTCGCCGACCTCCGCGCCGCCCGCATCCTCCGAACTTGAATACCTGGGCACATCTGAGCGCTCCCAAGTATTCAAGTTCGTGATGCGCGGATGCGCCGTCGCCAAGACAAGGGGTCACAGCTCGGCGAGGGCGTGGAGCTGCTCGATGCACTCGGGGCGCGAGCCGTGGCGGAGGCGCACGTTGAGAGCGGTCGCCCCGACACCCCGATGCGCAGCCGCGACCTCGCGCACGTGGTCGGGGTCCCCGATGGGGTCGAGCAACTCGTCGGGGTGGAGCACCACGTCCAACCCGCGGCGGCGCCCCGTCCACGCGGCGGTCTCGCGGGCGGCATCGAGCAGCCCGCGGACCTCGTCGAGGCCGAGGCCGAACGGCACCCAGCCGTCGCCGAGCTCGACCGCGCGGCGCAGTGACCGCGCGGTGCGTCCGCCCACCCAGATGGCCACGTCGGGGCGCGGGGCGCGGGGGTCGATGACGAGAGCGTCGAAGGAGTAGTGCGCCCCGCTGTACGAGGGCACCGCCTCACCCCAGGCGGCGCGGATAGCGCGGATGGCGTCATCGGCACGCGCGCCCCGCCCGTCGAACGGCGCATCGAGCAGCGCGAACTCCTCCTGGAGCGAGCCGACGCCGACCCCGAGGATCACCCGGCCCCGGGACATCACGTCCAGCGTGCTGTAGCGCTTCACGATCGCGAGCGGGTGGTGGTAGCCGAGCACGAGCACGTGCGTGGCCAGCCGGATGTGTTCGGTCCGCCCCGCCAGGAACGACAACGTCGCCAGCGGGTCGTAGTAGCGCGCGCCCCGCTTCGTGACCGCCGACCGTGGCACGGCGACGTGCTCCGATGCGGTCAGGTGCTGGAACCCCAACTCATCGGCCACCGACGCGATCGCGACGACGTCGCCGGGTGTCGCGGTGAGCTCCCACTCGTTGTGCAGCCGCGGGTTCATCGTGACGACGGGAGTGACCAGCCCGACCGGCAGTCCCTCCACCGCGACCGACCACGGCGTGCCCGACAAGTCCAACGCGGGCACCCGGTTACGCCCCGAGCAGATCGAGCTCGGCGAGCGTGGCGACGAACCGGCCCGGGTGGCGGAAGACCCAGTCGTGATCGACGCGACCCCCGTCGGGTGAGGCGACAGCCAGGAACGGAGCGCGCAGCCGCAGCGCCAGCAGTTGTCCCCACGCCACCGGCAGCAGCGAGTCGTCCCGCGCCCACAGCACCGCCGCCTCGACGTCGGACGCCGCGACCGCATCGGCCATCGGTTCCATCTCGAGTCGGAAGCCCCACCACCCGGCCCGCGCGATGTTGCGGGGCCGCGTGACGACCGTGCCCACGAACGCGCGCGCCCCGGGCCCCGAGATCAGTGGGAGGAAGTGGCGGCCGGGGCGCCCGAGCCGGGCGAGATCGCGACGCGTCGGAGCGGTCATGGCGTCCACGAGGACGAGGCGCTTGACGAGGTCGGGTCGCTCGGCGGCGAGCACGAGCCCCAACGCGCCGCCGAACGAGTGCCCGATGACCGTGGCTGGTGGACCGCCGATGTCGACGAGAAGGCGTGCCAGCCCACCCAACGCCATCTCGATCTCCCAGGTCCGGTCGGGAACCCGCAGCCACCACGGCACGATGACCCGGTGGTGGGTGCTCAGCCGGTCGATCGTGCCCTGGTACGCCGATGGGGCGAGCGCGAAGGCGTGCAGCAGCAGGAGCGGCGGGCCGTCGCCTGCCACGACGGCCTGGAGCGCCGGACCGCGCCCGCGATCCGAGCCACCGACCGCGTGCACCTCGGTCATCGCTCCTTCTCGCCCGGGTGATCCTGGCCCATCGGCGCCGGCATCCCCACCGTCCGCCGATCCCGCGCGACGACCGTACCCGATTCCCTGACGGAGCTGTCAGGTAGGCTCCCGCGGCCATGGCGAAGAACGATGATGATGCTGCTGCCGGTCGCCCTCGCGGCGGCGCTCCGGCTCAGGAGCGCGAGCTGCGCGCGCAGGGCAAGAAGACCATGCGCAAGCTGCTGGACGCCGGCAAGCGCGTGTTCGCTGACCGTGGCTTCCACGCCGCGCGCGTCGACGACATCGTCAAGGTCGCCCGGACCAGCCACGGCACCTTCTACCTCTACTTCTCCAACAAGGAGGACCTGCTCCGAGCCCTGATCGACGCCGCCTCAGAGGAGATGGTGCAGCTTGCCGAGACCCTGCCAGACGTCGAGAAGGGAGCGCGCGGGTACGAGGCGCTGCGCGCGTGGCTCGACCGCTTCACCGACCTGTACGAGGAGCACGGGGCGGTCGTGCGCACGTGGATCGAGGCGGAGACGCGCAGCAACGACTTCGCTCTCGTTGGAGCGGAGGTCCTGGGTGGGTTCAGCGCTGCGCTCGCCAAGCGCATCGAGGCCGCCGATACCACCGGGGCGCTCGATCCTGGCATCGCTGCCGTCGCGTTCGTCGCGATGATCGAGCGCTTCTTCTACATCCGCACCGCGATGGGTCGGATGTTGCCCTTCGACCGCGACGCGACCCTGGACACACTGACGACGATCATCCACGCCGGGGTGTTCGGCGGGCAGCGCCGGAAGCGCTGACACTTGGACCTGACGGTCAGCGAGACGCAGATCGAGCTGCGGGAGTCGGTCCGGGGCGTCCTCGAGCGTGAGTGCAGCGCCGAGGTGCTGCGTCGTCGCATCGAGGGAGGCGAGCGCCCCGAGGCACTGTGGCAGCGGATGGTCGAGCTCGGCTGGCCGGCGCTGACGATTCCGACCGAGTACGACGGGCTGGGTTTCGGCTTCGCCGAACTGCTCGTCGTGCTCGAGGAGATCGGGCGCGCGGCTGCACCCGGGCCGCTCCTGCCCACGGTGACTCAGCTGCTCCCCGCGGTCGCCCGCGAGGTCGATCTGCTCGCGGACATCGCCGCTGGGAACCGCACCGGCAGTCTGGTGACCGGCGATCTGCGACTCGACGGCGACGCCGTGCAGGGCACGGCACGGCACGTGCTGGAAGGTTCATGGGTGGACACCTTCGTGGTCGTCGTCGCTTCCGAGGGCGACGCGACGGTCCACCTCGTCGACGCGACTCAGACGCAGCGGACCCCGGAGCAGACCGTCGACGCGACCCGCGAGCTCACCACGGTCACGTTCGACGCTGCTCCTGCCCGGCAGGTCGGTGGCCGCGATCTCGCCGAGGCGGTTCGGGATCACGCGACGATCGGTCTGGCCTGCGAGACGGTGGGGACGATCCAGCGGCTGCTGACGATGACCCTCGACTACGTCCGCGTCCGCGAGCAGTTCGACCGTCCCATCGGGTCCTTCCAGGCGGTGAAGCACCAGCTCGCCGACGCCCACGTCGCCACCGAGAAGGCTCAGGCCGTGACCTGGTACGCGGCGCTGACGGTGGCCGAGGACGATCCGCGACGCAGCCTCGCCGGGTCCATGGCGAAGGCTGCAGCGGGTGAGGCGGCCCGACTCGTGGCGGCGCGCGCGGTCCAGCTGCACGGCGGGATCGGCTACACGTGGGAACACGACCTGCACCTGTACGTCAAGCGCGCCCGCGCCGACGCGGTCCTGCTCGGCGACCCCGCAGCGCACCGCGCCCGGGTGGCGGACCTGCTCGGGGCCTGACCGTACGGGTCAGACGCCGAGGTAGGTCTCGGCGAGGTGGTCGGAAGCTTCGAGCTCGTCGGGCTCGCCGGCCCAGACGACCTGACCGCGGCTGAGGATGTAGACCAGATCCGCGAGCGCCAGCGCCTGCGTGGCGTACTGCTCGACCAGCAGGACGGTCCGGCCCTCTTGGTGCAGCGCCCGGACCGTGTCGAAGATGTTCGCGACGAGTAGCGGAGCCAGGCCGAGGGACAGTTCGTCGGCCATCAGCAGTACGGGGTCGCTGGCAACCGCGCGGGCGAGCGCGAGCATCTGCTGCTCCCCTCCTGACAACGTGCCCGCCGGTTGATCGACCCGCTCGGCCAACCTCGGGAAGTACCGCATCACGTCGTCGCGGCGTTCATCGTGTCCGGCAAGCGCGAGTTGGAGGTTGTCGGCGACCGTGAGGTTGGGGAAGATCCCGCGGCCCTCCGGGATCAGACAGATGCCGTCGAGGCTGCGCTGGTACGCCGGCGATCCGTCGAGGTCCTCCCCACGGATCCGGATCGAACCGGCGCTCGGCTCGACGAGACCCGCGACCGCCTTGAGGGTCGTCGACTTCCCCGCACCGTTGGGGCCGAGCAGCGCGACGACGCTCCCCTCGGGCACGACCAGGTCGATGCCGACGAGCGCGGGCAGCTTCCCGTAGTGGACGACGAGGTTCTCGACTTCGAGCAGGGCACTCACGATGCCGCCTCGGTGCCGAGGTACGCAGCACGGACGCCCTCGTTCTGTCGGATCAGAGCGGGCGTGCCCTCGGCCAGCAGCTCGCCGAAGTCGAGCACGTAGACGTAGTCGCTCAGCTCGAGCACGAAGCTCATGTCGTGTTCGACCAGGAGGACCGACGTGCCCCCGTCGCGGACCCGACGCACCAGGTCAGCGAGGTGCTGTGACTCCTCGGCACGGAGACCCGAGCTCGGCTCGTCCAGCATGAGCAGACGCGGCTTGGTGACGATGGCCCGAGCGAACTCGACGACCCGGGCGGTGCCCAGCGGCAGCTCACCGGCCGCGACATCGGCCCGGTCCTGCAAGCCGGTCATCTCGAGGACCACGTCGACCTGTGCGTCGGCCTCGTACCGGGTCTCGATCGTCGCGGGTAGCGCGAAGAGGTCGCTGACCACGTCCCCCGACCCGTACCGCGCCTCGAACGCCGCCAGCACGTTCTCGCGCACGGTCAACGTTCGGAACAGCTCCAGACGCTGGTACGTGCGTGCGACCCCGAGGTGCGCACGTCGATCAGCGGGCCAGCCCGTGACGTCCTGTCCGAACAGCTGCACCCGACCGACCGTGGGTGGGTAGACGCCCGTGACGCAGTTGAAGAACGTCGTCTTGCCGGCACCGTTCGGTCCGATCAGGCCGACGATGCCGCGGGGCGGGACCACGAGCGAGACGTCCTGGAGCGCGGTGAGGCCGCCGAAGCGCTTGGTGATCCGTGAGGCCTGGAGTGGGTAGGCGACCCTGCGTGCGCCCACGTCAGAGCCACGGCGTGACGTCGCGGAGGGGGCCGCACTCGAACCCGTCGGGTCCGGTCCGCTGCCACGTCAGGTTCCCGCCCCCCGTGTCCACGACCTGGATGCGGACGATGCAGTTGAACACCCACTTGAAGTCCCACTCACCGAACGGCTGGGGCCCGTTCACACGGGTGCTCTGGAACGGCGAGATCGCCCCGAACAGCCCTCCGGCCTGCCAGTCCTGCATCCGGCGGACGGCGTCCATCACGCACTCGCGCGTCGGGGCGCCCCCGCAGGACTCGATCGCGTCAGCGAACATCCAGCCGCTGGCGTAGCCGACGACGGCGTACGTGCCGGTCGGTTCGACGTTGGGGTGAGCGGCGGCGAAGTCACGCAGGAACAGCGCCATGTTCGGGTCGTTGGGCTCCTCGAGGGGCACGTGCGGCAGGAACGTGCGCACCCCGAGCGCGTCCTGACCGAGGTCGTTGATGAACTTGGGGTCGTAACCAGCGTAGGGCTCGTACATCAGCTTGAAGCACTGCGTGACGCAGCGATCCGGCGGCCACGCGCCCTGGTCCGCGGCGGCCTGCACGAGGTTGATGTTCGACTGGAGGTCGGCGTAGGTGAAGACGCAATCCACGCCGTCGCTGCGCATCTGCTGCACGAGCAGCCGGTACTGCGGGACCGAGGCCGCGAGCGCCTGCTGGTACAGCTGGGTGTTGTCCTCGCCCAGTGCCATGCCCCACGACTGCTCGAGCGTGACCTGGCCAATTTCGGCCTGGTCCTGCGACGCCCCGGTCGGCTCGGCCAGGTACACGATCCCGCCGAACGTGCACTCCTCACCCTGTGCGGCGAGTTCCTTCGCGAAGCCGACGAACGCCGTCCCACCGCCGAGGACCGGCGACAGGCTGCCGAGCGGGCTGCCGTGCCACGGCGACTGCGACCGGTTGTAGCTGTACGCCTGACCGCCGATGTCGGGCAGGAACTCGCCGTCGTCGGACGCGCGCGGGTCGAACGGCCTGCTGCTGCCGTACATGCGGCCGTCCTGCAGTGAGGTGATGCCGACGAACGCGAACACCTCGCTGACCATGCGGTCGTAGTGGTTCTGGGCGTCGAACGGGTTGGCGTTGTCGTTGGCGACCTCGAGTTCGATCTGGCGGCCGCACACCCCACCCTCGGCGTTCTTGCGCGCGATGTAGGCCTCGAGGCCCTGCCGCACAGGCCGCAGCTGCGCTGGCAGCTGGCTGACGTCGCTGATGATCTGGCCGATGACGACCTTCTCGGCGTCGATCCCCGTCGCTTCGTAGCTGGGGTCCGGGGTGCAGCCGGCCGCCGTGCCGGTCGTCCCTCCGGACGTCCCGCCGCTCGTCCCGCCGCTGGTCGTCCCACCCGTCGTCGCGCCCGTCGAGCCGCCCGAGGTGCCACCCGACGTGCCCCCCGCGGTGGCTCCGGTCGTCCCTCCCGTGGTACCGGTCGTCGTGGTACCGGTCGTCGACGGTCCACCGGTGGTCGCGGCACCGGGGTCGCCTGGCGAGGTGGTCTCGGTCGGTGTCTCCTCGGCGGTCGGGGTCGCGGTCGGCGGCGCGGTCGGGCCGTCGGCGAGCGGATCGTCGACGGTGACGGCGGCGGGCGCGGTGCCGACACCGACCTCCGCAGCGAGGAACCCCATAGCACTCATGCCCACGCCGAGGAGGAACGCAGTCACGGCGGAGAACAGGGGGTTGCGCTCGATCCAGCCGATCCAGCCGCGCCGGTTGTTCGCCATGTCCCCGCCATCCATCCGCAGGCGCCGCGAGCGTACTCCCTGGACGGACCCTGACGTGGCGGTCATACTTCCGCGCCATGGCGCAGTTCGCGCAAGCCCTGGTCACCGGCGGGGTCCTCGGATCACTGCTCGCCCTGCTGGCGTTCGGCATCGTGCTCACCTACCGGACCACGGGCATCTTCAACTTCGCGCAGGGCGCGATCGGGATGGTGTTCGCGTTCCTGTACTTCCAGCTGGTCCAGGGTGGTCGGGTCTTCTTCGTCGCGGGCGTGTGGGACCAGACGGCGACGATCCCAGGGTGGATAGCGCTGCCGCTGATCGTTCTCGTGCTCGCCCCGGCGTTCGGCTGGTTCCTGCACCGGATCCTGTTCCGGCACCTGACCCAGGCCGAGACCCACGTCCAGATCGTGTCCACCATCGGCTTGCTCATCGCGTTGCAGGGGTTCACGGGGATGCTGTGGAGCGGCAACCCCTCGATCGCACCCGACGAGGTTTTCTCGACCACCCCGGTGACGATCGGGACCTTCACGACACCCGTGAGCAGCTTCTGGACCATCGCGATCGCGGTCGCGCTGGCTGCAGGCCTGGTGGCGTTCATGCGGTTCTCGAGCATGGGTGTGCGGATGCGCGGCGTCGTCGACCGCGCCGACCTCGCCGAGCTGGTCGGCGTCAACTCCTACCGTGTGTCCGCGCTGTCGTGGGGGCTCTCGACCAGCTTCGCCGCCCTCGCCGGCATCCTCGTCGCGCCGGTGATCAGCGCTTCCTTCGACCTACTGACCCTGCCGCTGCTCGTCGTGCCCGCGACGGCGGCCGCCGTGATCGGGCGCATCCGGAGCCTGCCGTGGACGCTGCTCGGCGGTCTGCTGATCGGCATCGGCCAGACGACCAGCCAGATCTACACGGGTGACACGCTCGCCCCGATCCTGGCATCGAGCATCCCGTTCCTGGTGCTGTTCGGAGCGCTGCTCCTGCCGATCGACTGGCACGAGGTCCGGGCCGAGGTCGCCGAACGCCCCACCGTGGCCCAGCGGGAAGGCGTGAGCCGACGGTGGATCCGCGGGGCGATCATCGGGCTCGCGGTGATCCTCGTCCTCCCCTCGGGGTGGCAGCTCGGTCGTCCCGCCGTGCTCGACTGGCCGCCCCTCTCGTGGGTCATCACGATCGTCAACGGTCCGTTGGGGTACTTCGGGGAGCTGCAGAACCAGTTCACCCGCGTGCCGGGCATCGCGGTGGTGTTCCTGGGGTTGGTGCTACTGGTCGGCTTCGCGGGCCAGATCTCGCTCGCGCATGCCTCGCTGGCTGCCATCGGGGCGATCATCGTCGGTCACTTCGTGGCCGACTTCGGCCTGCCGTTCGGGGTCTCGCTCGTGATCGCGGGTCTGGTCACGGTCGTCCCCGGCGTGATCCTGGCGTGGCGCGCCGTCCGCCTCTCGCCGCTGTTCCTCGGCCTCGCGACGCTGGCCTTCGCCGCCCTCATGACCCAGCTCATGTTCAACGTTCCCGCGATCACGAACGGCACCAGCGGCGTGCCGTTCGAGCGCAGCGCCGTGCTGGCCGACCCTTACCACTACTACCTGTTCGGGATCGGGATCTTCCTCCTCGCCGCTGCGCTCGTACGCAACCTCCGCCGCGGCTCGATCGGGCTCGCCCTCCGGGCGATGCGGGACAGCGAGACCGCGATCCGCGGCCTCGGTTCGAGCCTCGGCCGGCTGAAGCTGGCGGTGTTCTCCCTGTCGGCGTTCCTCGCAGGCGTCGGTGGAGCGATGTTCGCTGGCGCTGGCCAGGTGGCCGAGCCGACCCAGTTCGTCGAGCTCTTCTCGCTGCTGTTCCTCGCTCTCGCCGTCGTCGGCGGGATCCGCTACATCCGCGGCGCCCTGATCGGGGCGGGGTTGTTCGTGATGGCGCGACCGCTGCTCACCTCGCTGACGGACTGGATCTCCGGCGAGTTCACGGGTATCGCCTTCTGGAACATCGACCAGCTCCCGAACCTGTTCTTCGGAGCAGCGGCGATCGTGCTCGCCACCAACCCCGGCGGCATCGTGGAGCAGAGTCGCGACGGCTGGCTCGAGTTCGTCGCGAAGCGCGAGGACAAGCGCGCCCGTCGTCGTGGCGACCTCGACATCCTCGCCGACGTGTCAGGGACCGGTGTCGTCCCGGCGTGGGAGGCTCCCACCGACGAGGCGGCGTCGGGGTTCCCCGACATCTACGAGCCGACGCAGGAGATCACGCTGAACGGGCACCCCGTGACCTTCCCCGCCGCCGCGCTGTACCACCGGCCGTCGTGTCTGCTCGCCCGGGGCAAGACCCCCGAACCGATCGGACCGAAGCGCGCCAGGAAGCTGTCGCCCTGTCCGGTGTGCGCCCCGGACCCCCCCGACAGCGAACCCGATCCCCGGGCGGTCGCCGCCGCCCGTGAGCCGTTCGCTCCCGTGGCGACCCTGCCTCGACGCGACGACCTCGAGGAGATGACGCGCGCCGAGCTCTACGAACTCGCCCAGCACGTCGAGCTCGCGGGGCGGTCGAAGATGTCGAAGGCGGACCTGATCGACGCGTTAGCCAGCTACGGCCACGAGGGCGCGTAGCGCCTTCCCCCAGATTCCTCCCCGCCCTCACTGACCCCGACGTCACCAACGAACTTGAATACTCGGGTGCACTCCGATGCCCCCAACCATTCAAGTTCGGGTGGAGCCGCGCGTCATATGTCGGGGTCGGCGGTGTCGGCGTGCTCCGCGGCTTCGAGCGGTTGCCGCAGCGGCACCACCATCGCCGCGAAGTCGGCGATGGCGATGAGCCGCTCCTGCGGATCGACGACGCGGCACTCGACGACGACGAGCTGGCGCCCCGAACGCATCACCTGTGCGCGCGCCTCGACCGTGCCGCCCCGCGGCCGCCCGAGGTAGCGGATGTGCATGTCGGCGGTGACGATGGAGTTCTCGCCGGGCACGAACGTCCTGGACCCCAGACCCGCTGCCGTTCCCGCGGCGACATCGATGAGCGTCGCGATCGCCCCGCCGTGCAGGTTGCCACTGGAGTTGAAGGCCGGCTGGGCAACCGGCATCGAGAAGATGACCGGCATGGGGTCGAGACGGACGGGGCGTACGTCGAGGAGGCGGTGCAGGTCGGTGACGTGCATGTGCTCGACGATGTCGGCCTGTTGCTGGTCCGTGAGCCGGCCCGTCGGGACCTCGTAGGTCACGCCTCCCCCCTGGAGGGGGGAGGGGCCGGCGTTGCCGGCCTGGGGGGTGAGGTCTGATACGTCATGCGGAACCCGGCGCAGCGGTCTCGCCCAGGGTCGCGCGCAGCTCGCGCTCCCAGGCCACGACCTCCGGTCCGACGGCGACCGACTTGAGCTCCTGTAGGGTGGGATGCCCTTCCTCGCGTTCGGCATCCCACTCGTCGGCGAAGCGGCCGTCGGAGATCTCGCCGACGATCGATCGCATCGGCTCGACCAGGTCGATCTCGTCGTAGCGGTCGACGCGACTCAGCTGGCCGTACTGGCTGATGGGCGAGTGGTGCTCCATCTGGGCCGCGTAGCCCTCGAGCCGGAGCCGACGGAAGGTGCGCTCCATCTCGCCGGACAGGAACAGCTCGGCGACGATGGCCTCGAGCGGGATCCCGTGCTCTGCCATGACCTGGGTGAACGCGAGGTTGACGCGTCGCAGGGCCGGGGCGAGCGCCTGCTCGACGGCCAGATCGAGGATGGCCTCCTGCATCGGTGTCATCTCGATGGCGCCCTGCTTGAGCCCACCGATGGCCAGCGCCACCGCGAGCGTCCGCTCCCGCGCGCTGCCGGTCACGTCCTGCTGGACGCCGACGGCGGTGATGAAGCCGACGTCCTCGAGGTAACACTCGCGCACCTCGGGACCGAGCATGCGCGGGGCGACCATGCCGATGTCGCACGAGGGGGTGAAGCGCTCGTAGCCGACCGAGTAGCCCGAGGCGACGACGACCAGGGCGTCGTCACGTGGCGCGACGTCGAGGATCGGGATGATGTCGTCGGGCACGAGCAGGCACAGCACGTCGGCGTCCGATGCCCCGGAGATGTCTGCAGCGTCGAAGCCATCGGCCACGGCCTGCTCACGGCTGTCGTCGGCGCGCGCGTGGACGCGGACGTCGAGACCGGAGTCACGCAGGTTGAGCGCCCACGAGCGGCCCTGGTTGCCGTAGCCGACGACCGCGATGCGCTGGCCATCGAGCGCGTCGAGCGAGGCGTCTGCCTCGTGGTAGATGACGGTCACGGGATGTCCTCGCTGCCGTGGTGGCGGCCTGGCACCCCGGTCGAGCCTCGCCGGTCAGCGATCGCCATCGCGTCTTCGGGCGTTGCGCCCTCGGTCAGCGCGAGGACGTACTCGAGGATCCCGTCGACGCCTGCCCCGTGGAGCGTCATCCCGCCGTCGACGATGATGTTCTGGCCGGTGATGTAGCGCGCCAGGTCGCTGCAGAGGAACACCACCACGTCGGCGATCTCGTCGGGCTCGGCGATGTGACCCAGAGGCGTGACGCGGGTCCACCGCTCCTCCCAGCCCGGCATCATCAGCAGCGGGTCGGTCAGCCCGGTCCGTACGGACCCCGGCGATACCGCGTTGACGCGGACCTTCGGGGCGTACTCGAGCGCGGCGTTCTGGGTCATCGCGATGACGGCGGCCTTGGCAGCCGAGTAGGGCGTCTCGCCAGCGGAGGGTCGGGTGGCGCTGATCGACGCGGTGTTCACGACGCGGCCGTCACCGCCATCGAGCAGGTGGGGGATGGCTGCCTTGAGCACGTGGAACGCCCCGTCGAGGTTGACGCCCAACACGCGCCGCCACTCCTCGGCGGGGTACTCGTGCAGCCGCGACATCGAACCCGTCCCCGCGTTGTTGAACAGCAGGCTCAACCCGCCGAGCACCTCGGCCGCCCCGTTCACGGCCGCCACGACCGCATCGTGATCGGCGACGTCGACCTCGAAGGCGTGCCCGCCGACCTCGTCGGCCACCGTCTTGGCACCCGTCCCGTCGACGTCGAGGACCGCGACGGAAGCGCCCTCGGCTGCGAACCGCTGGGCCGTAGCACGTCCGATCCCTGACGCCCCGCCGGTCACGATCGCGCGGTGACCCGCCAGGAGACCGGTCACAGCACGGCGCCGTCAGGCAGGCTCTTGCCCTCCTGCTCCAGCGCCAGGAGGTAGCGCTCCATCGCGGACTCCGCATCCTCGTACATCCACACCTCGTCGTTCGGCCCCAGGAGCACCAGGCCGCCCTGCATGATGAACATCACGATGGTCTCCTCGGTGTTGTCGTCGAACACCTTCAACGTGTGCACCGAGCTGGCGGGTTCGTGCACGTAGCTGCCCGCCTCCGCGACCCAGTCGTACTCGAGGTAGTGCCACCGCCCCTGGATGGTGTGGGCGTGGACCTGGCCGAAGTGGCGGTGGCGCGGCAGCTCGATGCCCGGCGCGAACCGCACGATGAGCGTGTACTCGTTGTTGTCGAGATCACAGCGGAGGATCTTGACCTGCAGACCCTCCATCCAGGTGGCCCAGGGCAGGTCGTCGGGCAGGACGACGCGGGTATCGGGCGGGGCGGTGGCGATGGCCATGGCTTTCCTCCGAGGGGTCGCGGGGGCGGTCGGTCGGGCTGTCATGGTAGGCCCCACGCACCCTGACTGACACGTCCGTCAGCTACCGTCATCGGGGTTCCGGACCGGAGGTGGCAACGGGTGCGGCTCGCGGGAGCAGCAGCGCTCGTCACCGGCGCGACCGCCGGCATCGGGCGGGCGACCGCATTGCGCTTCGCCGCCGAGGGCGCGACCGTGGTCGTCACCGGCCGCGACCGGGAGCGGGGCGCCGCAGTCGAGGCGGCCGGTGACGGGCGCGTGCGCTTCATCGCGGCCGATCTGGGTTCCGAGGACGAGCGGGGCGCGCTCGTCGACGCAACGGTCGGAGCCCTCGGCGGACTCACCGTCCTCGTCAACTGCGCGGTTGCGCGGTCGGCTGGTCTCGACGGGCCCGTCACGGAGACGACCCCCGATGCGTGGCGCGCGCTGCTCGAGGTCAACCTCATCGCCGCCGCCGACCTGTGCCGGCACGCCATCCCCCACCTCGCCGCCAACGGAGGCGGCGCCATCGTCAACGTGTCATCGCGTGCCGCCACACGCGCCTCCTCGGGCCGGGTGGCGTACCCGGCGTCGAAGGCCGGCCTCGAGGCGCTGAGCCGCTCGATCGCCCTCGACCACGCCGACCAGGGGATCCGCTGCAATACGGTGAGCCCCGGCTACGTCATCAACGACCGCCGCGACGCGAACCTGTCGCCGGAGCGCCGGCTCGAGATCGAGGCGATGCACCTGACGCGGCTACCGACAGCGGACGACATCGCCAATGCGATCGTGTTCCTCGCCAGCGACGAAGCGGCGACGATCACCGGTACGTTGCTGCACGTGGATGGCGGTGGGCACGCCGTCCGTGGGCGGACCCTGGGGTGAAGCCGTCGTGACGTCGCGAACGATCCCGGCGAGGGGCGGATGAGCATCCACCCCAGGATCTCGGTCAGCCAGGCCTGCTCGATCAGGCAGAGGCTCGACGCCGACCTCGCCCTCTGGCACGACCTCGACATCGATCGCGTCGGCCTGCTCTGGCGCAAGCTCGAGGCGGCCGGAGCCGACACCGCCGTGGCCGCGATCGAGCGCGAAGGACTCGAGGTCACCAACGTGATCGCGACGGGGATCCTGACTCCTTCCGATGAGCTGCGGTGGGGCGAGCAGCGCGAGCGGGTCACGAGGATCGCCGAGGTGACAGCGCGCCTCGGCTCACCCTGGCTGGTGCTCACGTCGGGTCCCCTCGGACCGCTGCACTGGGAGGCCGCGGCGGACGGGCTGGCCGAGCTGCTGCGACCGTTGCACCGCGATCTCGCGGACCTCGGGGTCACGCTCGCGATCGAGCACACCAACTCGCTGCGACTCGACCTCTCGTTCGTGACCAGCTTCCGCCAGGCGGCCGCCCTCGCGGTGCGGATGGGCTGCGGGGCCGTGCTCGAGTTGAACGCCGCCTGGCACGAACAGGGGCTCAGCGAGTCGATCCGCTACGGCATCGACCATCTCGGCCTGGTGCAGGTCAGCGACTTCATCCTCGGAACGAAGCGGACGCCCGACCGGGTCGTTCCCGGCGACGGCGACATCCCGCTGCCGCGACTGCTGCGCCAGATCCTCGAGGCCGGCTACGACGGGGCGTTCGATCTGGAGGTCGTCGGCCCGAGGGTCGAGCGCGAGGGCTACGCGTCCACGGTCCGCCGCGGTGTCGAAGCGCTCGGGGCGCTGCTGACCGACCTCGGGGCGTGACCGTCCGCGGCTCCAGCGGGCCGTCGGGGCGGGGCAGACTCGCGGCACCTTCTCGCGGACGTCACGCGCCCCGACGCGGCGCGCAACTTCATCACCCGGATCACTCGCATATCCGAGCGGATCGGGGGACGAAGTGGATGGCAGCCGCCGTGAGAACACGGCCACCCCCGCGCGCACGGGCCGCTCAGGTTCCCGCCGTGGAGCCGTGCTCGGTCGGCATCGGGTGGCGGACGCGGTCGCGGGCTGAGCCGTAGCTGCGGGTCTCGTAGGCGATCAGCAGCCACAGCACCGCGGTGACGGCGGCGAGCGTCGTGGGCGCTGGCGGCTGGGTACCCAGCGGTACCAGGACGAGCAGCACGATCGCGAGCGCGAGTCGCTGGCGGTTGACCGAGTGCGCGTTCCGCAGCCGCAGCGCCACGTGGGCCAGCAGGTACAGCGCGACACCACCGAGCAGGGCGAAGGCCGCCACCGGTTCCAACGGCTCGTCGACGTGGGCGAGGGTGTTCTCGAGGCCGACGGCGACGAGCACGATCCCGGCCGCCATGGGGAAGTGCAGGTACGAGTAGGAGTCCCGCGCCAGGGCGTTGCGCTCACGCCCCGTCGCGGTGCGGGTGAGGCGCTGCTCGGTGACGGACGCGACGACGTCGAAGTACGTCCACCACAGCGCCGAGGCCAACGCGACACCGAGGACGGCCGCCACGATGACGCCCGCGGTGACTCCAGCGCTGGCGCCCACCCCGAGCACCACGATCGACTCGCCGAGGGCGAGGATGATGATGAGTCCGTGCCGCTCCGCGAAGTGCGCCGGCACCAGACGCCACCCCTCGACACCGAACAGAGCCGGCCCTCCGAAGTCGATGGTGATCGCGACCGCCCACAACACCTCCTGGCCGATGCCCTCGACGAACGACGCGGCCGTCAGAAGCCCGATGGCGATGACGGTGCTCACCGACAGCGTCGCGACCGAGTGGCGCAGATCGGGCGTACCGCGGCTGGCCAGCGCGAACAACGCGATGTGGCCGATCCGCACCGCCCCGTACGCCAGCGCGAACGTGAGCGCGAGCTCACCGAACGTCCCGGGGACGGCCAGCGCCACCACGAGCAGCGCGGCCATGACCGCGAACATCGCGATCCTGACCCCACCCTCCTCGGGGTCGACCACGCTGGTTAGCCACGCGTACCCCGCCCACGCCCACCACAACATCGCGAGGACGAACAGACCGTGCACGATCCCGGTCCAGGAGGGCTCGTGGACCATCAACGCCGTGCACTGGGTGAAGCCCAGGACGAACACCAGATCGAAGAACAGCTCGAGGAAGCGCACCTTCTCGGTGTCGCCGCGCAACACCGCCCCGAGTGGTCGCCGCCCGCCCGCGTCCGCCACGCTCTCGCCCTCCCGGTCCCGCCGCGGCTGCCGCTGCAGGCAAGCACAGACGTAGGGGCCCGCGTCCCCGGAGAGCCCACGTCGCCGGACGGGCACACGCATCCACGCGCGTTTCCGTCACCCTCGCGGCCAGAGCAGATCGACCGGACGGGAACACGCACCCACGCGCGTTTCCGTCACCACCCGCGCCGCCAGAGCGTCAGCCCGACAGGGCGCGTCTAACGCGTTCCTCTCTCGACCGTCGTGCGACCGCTACTTCTTCATCGACTCGGCCTTCTCGGCGCCCTGGTGCCCGGCGGCCTCCTGGCGCTTCTCGGCGGCCTTCTCCTCGTAGCGCTCGGCCTCCTCCTCGCTCTGGGCCTTCTTCTGCTGCTGTTCACCCTCGCGTTCGAGGTTCTCGTCGCCGACCGCCTCCCCCGCGATCTCCTTCGCCATGCCCTTGACCTTCTCGACGGTGTTGTCGGTGCCCACGGTTCGCTCCTGTTCGGGTCGGTCGTGCGGAGGTCGTGCTACCGCTTCGCTACTTGAGCACTCGGGTCGTGCTACCGCTTCGCTACTTGAGCACTCGGGTTGTGCTACCGCTTCGCTACTTGAGCACTCGGGTTGTGCTACCGCTTCGCTACTTGAGCACTCGGGTTGTGCTACCGCTTCGCTACTTGAGCACTCAGGATGACCGTCGCCAGCGGCTGGGTGGGCGGGCTGGCTACTGCCGCTCGGACAGCCCGGGCGGGAACGCCGTCCGGACGGCCAGGACGGCCAGGAGGGCCAGGAGGACCATCAGGGCAGGCGCCAGTCCACCGGTTCCGCGGCCTGCTGCTCCAGCAGGCGGTTGGCGCGACTGAAGGGCCGAGAGCCGAAGAACCCGTTGCGGGCGGACAGCGGGCTGGGGTGGGTGCTCTCCACGGCCGGGACGTCGCGCAACCAGCGGCGACAGTCGCGCGCGTCGCGGCCCCACAGGATCGCGGCCAGCGGGGCGTCCCGTTCCGCCAGAGCTCGGATGGCCTGCTCGGTCACGTCCTCCCACCCGATCCCGCGGTGGGAACCGGGGGCGCCGGGACGGACCGTGAGGACGCGGTTGAGCAGCAGCACACCCTGCCCGGTCCAGGGAGTGAGGTCGCCGCACTCCGGGTCGGGGTGGCCGAGGTCGTCTCGGTACTCCGTGAAGATGTTCTGCAGACTCTTCGGCAACGGCCGGACGTCGGAGGCGACGCTGAAGCACAGGCCGATGGGATGGCCAGGTGTGGGGTAGGGGTCCTGCCCGACGATCAGCACGCGCACCTCGTCGAAGGGCTGCTGGAACGCGGCGAGGATGCGATCGCCCGCTGGGAGGAAGCGTCGGCCGGCAGCCTGCTCCTCGCGCAGGAAGTCACCGAGTTCGGCGAGCTTGGCGGCCACGGGTTCCAGCGCCCGGGCCCACCCCGGCTCGACCGCGGCCGCGAGCCTCGCACGCGCCTCCTCCTCGCGCTCGTCGATCTGCTGTCCGAGTCTCAGCTGCCCGTCCACGTCGACCTCCCAGCACGCCCTCGTAGCCTACGAGCCGTAGGCTCCCCGCGACCGGATCGGAGGCGGACGGGTGAGCGGGTCGGGCGGGGCGCGTCAGCTCGATGGCAAGGTCGCGCTCGTCATGGGCGCCGGGAGCGGCCTCGGGCAGCACATCGCACTGGCCCTCGCACACGAAGGCGCGGACGTCGCGGTGGCCACGGTGGACGGCGCCGACCGCGCCCGCACCAGCGTGGTGAGCCCCGTGACCGACGAGGTCGAGACTGCGGGAGCAACCGCGTTCACGGTCTCCTGTGACGTCCAGGACGAGGCGTCGGTCACCGACGCCGTGGAGATGGTCGTCGGAGAGCTCGGCCACCTCGACGTCGTCGTCTGCAACCTCGGCACCCCCTGGCACGCCACGACGCTGGACACACCGGTCGAGCGCTGGCGTGAGGTCGTCGCCACCACGCTCGATGGCGTCTTCATCGTGACCCGCGCGACCCTGCCCCACCTACTGCGGCGCCCCGCAGGGTCGCTGATCGCCCTGACGACGCCCGCGGTGCACCAGCCAGCGTTGGGATCGAACGCGTACTGGGTGGCCAAGGCAGCCGTCGAGCGCTACTACCTCGGGCTCGCACACGAGCTGGCGGCGCACAACATCGCGGTCAACTGTCTCGCCCCGAAGGAGGTCCGCCCCGCCGCACCCGGCGCGGTCGACCGCGCCGAGGAGCTCGGCGAGGATCCGGACGCCGTGGCCCGGTGTGCCGTGTTCCTGGCGAGCCAGGACGCCTCCGGCGAGACCGGTCGGGTCGTGTACTCGCTCGACCTTCTCGAGGAGCTCGCGCGCCGCTGACCCGACAGACCGAGGCGTCACGTGGACTGGACCTACCCACCGGAGGCGGAGGCGTTCCGCGCCGAGCTCGCCGCCTGGCTGGACGAGGCGCTCGAACCCCGCTTCGCCGCGCTGGCTGGCGTCTCGACACACGACGAGGAGCAGCTGGCGATCCACCGGGAGTGGCAGCAGCGCGTCGCTGAGGCGGGCTACGCCGCGATCGCGTGGCCCGACGAGTACGGCGGGCGGGGCGCGGGACTGCTGGAGCAGGTGGTCCTCGCGGAGGAGTTCGACCGCGCCGGCGCCCCGATGCACCTGAACACCCTCGGCCTGTCGAACATCGCGCCGGCGATCCTCGCGTTCGGGACCGAGGAGCAGAAGCGCACGCACCTGCCGCCGATGGCATCGGGAGAGCGCGTCTGGTGCCAAGGGTTCAGCGAACCGGACGCGGGCAGTGACCTCGCCTCCCTGCGGACGCGCGCGGTCCGCGATGGTGGCGAGTGGGTGGTCACGGGGCGCAAGGTCTGGACCAGCTTCGGTCGTTACGCCGACCGCTGCGAACTGCTGGTGCGGACCGACGCCGACGCCCCGAAGCACCGCGGCATCACCTGTCTGCTGCTCGACCTCACGAGCCCGGGGGTCCAGGTGCGGCCGCTCGTGACCATCACCGGCGAGGCGGAGTTCAACGAGGTCGTCCTCGACGAGGTCCGAGTCCCCATCAGCGACACGCTCGGTCCCGTGAACGAGGGCTGGACCGTCGCGATGACCACGCTGGCGCACGAGCGGATGGGCGTCGTGAGCCTGCACCTGCAGGTGCGCCGCCGGATCCGCGAGCTCGCGACTCTGGCCGCGGGGCGCATCATCGACGAACGTCCCGCCGTTGCCGACGCCGGTGTCCGACGCGAGCTCGCGCGGCTCCACCGCGACGGCGAGCTGCTCAAGCTGCTCGCGGACCGCACGTTGTCGGCGGCGGTACGGGGCGCCGAACCAGGTGCCGCCTCCAGCGTCGCGAAGCTGCACTGGAGCGAGCTCGAGCAACGGATGCAGGAAGTTGCGGCCGCCCTTCTGGGTACGGACGCCGACACCGAGCCGTGGCGGACCGAGCGTCTGCGTGCACGCGGCTACACGATCGCCGGGGGCACGACCCAGGTGAACAAGAACATCCTCGCGCAGCGCATCCTGGGCCTGCCCCGCGGTTGAACCTGGACCGGGTGCAGGGAGAGCCCGGCCTTCTGCGCCCTGCCTCCAGGTGCCTTCGTTCCGTCCGTCGGTACGGCTCGAGCGTGAGACGAACTCAGGATCGTTCCGTATCCGTACTGGACGGTGACGGGAACGGGATACGCAGTCGGAACAGGGCGCCAGGTGTCGCGGGCTCGTAGGTGAGCTCGCCCCCGTGCGCGCGCGCGAGGCCGCGCGCTATCCACAGGCCCAGTCCGGTTCCCGTAGCCGTACGGAGGTTGCCGACGCTCGCTTGCGTGAAGCGTTCGAACATCTGGTCGATGAACTCCTCGGGCACCCCTTCGCCGTGGTCCCTGACGGAGATATCGATGAAGCCGTCGTCGAGGGTGCACGCCACCTCGATCGGGGGCTGGCCGTACTTGCGTGCGTTGTCGAGGAGGTTGGTCACAGCGGGCTGAAGGACCGACGGGTCCACGGGTACGGCCACGTCAGGAGCACAGTCGACCTGCACAGAAGCGGAGCAGAGTCCACTGTCCATCACTGCTCGTCGGAGAAGCTCATCGATACGCACAGTGCTGGTGCCAGTGTCAGCGGTTGTAGCGGGAGTCGCCTCTTCGCGGCCATGCAGTTGCGCCGCGAGCAGCAGGTTCTCGATCATGGCCTCGAGGCGGCTGACGCTGCGCCGGATCGCGTCGACGTACGTCGCACGCTGCGTCGTCAGCAGTTGGTCCCAGCGACCGGTGATCAGCTCGGTGAAGCCCGCGATCACGGTCAGCGGCGTACGCATCTCGTGCGACACCATGGCCAGGAGATCCGACTTCATGCGGTCCGCGGCACGCAACGCGTCGTTGGCGCGCTGAAGATCCTCGGTGCGCTCGGCGACGCGCTGTTCCAGCAGGTGCCTCTGCTGATCGAGATCGACGTAGAGCTGGCGGGTCCGTAGGAAGTTGCGGATCCGCAGGCGGACCTCGGAGGTGTCGAAGGGTTTGTTGAGGAAGTCGTGGGCGCCCATCGTGAGGGCTTCTCGACGCAGCCCCGGATCGACATCGGCGGTCATGATGATGATGGGAACGAAGCTCTGTTCGGGGATCGTCGCCAGTAGTTGGCGCATGACCTGGAACCCGTCTAGGTGAGGCATCCCGATGTCGAGTAGGACCAGATCGGGCGCGATCCGCTCGAAGGCGGCGAGCGCCAGCCGTGCATCGCTCACCGTCCGGATCCGTATCCCATCGTCGTTGGCGAAGATGTGCATCAGCAACTGGAGGTTCGCGGGTTCGTCGTCGACCGCGAGGATCGTTGCCTCCGGGCGATCGGTCACGACTCCTCCTCAACGTCCGTCGTGGGCCCCGCTGCGGGGATCTCGACCGTGAACGTGCTCCCTGATCCAGGTTCGCTCTCGACGTGCAAGCTCCCGCCCATCGAGGCGAGCAGTTCCTGTACCAGTGGCAGGCCGATGCCGCTTCCTTCGATGTCGCGGTCGGCGTCGAGTCGATCGAACGGCACGAACAGCCGGGGCAAGTCCTCTGGGGCGATGCCGCGCCCCGTGTCGGCGACCGCGATCCGGACCGTCCCACCGGATGGTGGGAGGCAGGTGAGCTGGACGGTTCCGCCTGCACGGTTGTACTTGATCGCGTTGCTGATCAGGTTGGTGAGCGTCTGGCAGAGCCGTCGGTCGTCGGCAACCACCTCGATGTCGGCGTCGCCGTGCACCGTCACCTCCACATCGTGGCGTTGCGCCAACAAGCGTGTCTGTTCGATGGCGTCATCGAGGACGGGAGCGACCCGGACCCGATCCCGGCTCAGCTGCAACTCCCCGGATTCGATCCCTTCGATGTCGCTGAGATCCTTGATGAGCTGGAACATGCGGTGGCCGCTCGTCCTGATGGCCTCGATGGCCTTGCGATGTCGGTCGCTGAGGTCATCGTCGAGGAGCAGGTCGCCGTACGCGCTGACGACGCCGAGAGGGTTGCGCAGCTCGTGCGCGAGTCGGCTGATGAAGGCGCTCTTGGCCTGGTTGGCAGCCACCGCATCCTCGCGGGCGCGGACCAGTTCCACCTCCTGGTCGCGCAGACGGGCGTTGGCGTACACGAGGTCCTCGAAGCTGCCCATGAGCAGGTCCAGGATCTGCTGGCGGTCGACATCGACGGTGAAGCGGTGTCCGAGCAAGCGCACCTCGGCTCCCATGCGGAAGCGTCCGCCGTCGGCCCGGTCACGGTGCGACTGCAGCGCGCTGTCGACACGCGACAGCAGACGCGCCGGCTCGTAGGGCTTGGTGAGGAAGTTGTCCGCGCCTGCTTCCAAGCCGCGCACGATGTCCACCGGATCGCGCAGACTGGTCAGCAGGATCACGGGTAGCAGGTGAAGGCTCTGGTCGGCCTTGATCGTGCGGCACAGCTCGTACCCATCCATCTGCGGCATCACCACGTCGGTGATCACCAGGTCGTGCCGGTCCTCGCCCGAGAGCATCGCCAGGGCCTCGGCCCCGTCGCGTGCCACGGTGACCTCGTACCCGGCGGTGGTCAGGTGATCCTGCAGGGCTTCGGCCTGGGTCCGGCTGTCTTCGACGACGAGGACGTGCGTGTTCATGTGACTGCCTTCGCGGTGTGCTGCAGGATCTGCTCGGCCAGAGCGCCGACCGGGCCGACGGTCTGCGCGATGCCGGCGGCCGCGACGACACCGGGCATGCCGAAGACGGCGCAGGTGGCCTCATCCTGGGCGAGCACCACGCCGCCCGAGGCGTGCAGGCTGAGCAGGCCCGCGAGCCCGTCGTCGCCCAAGCCGCTGAGCATCACGCCCGCACCCCTGTCGCCGTAGGCCTCGGCGATGGACTCGAACAGCGCCGTCGCCGCGGGGCGGAAACCTCCTATGGGAGGACCGTCGTCGAGGACCACCCGTCGGAGGTGGTCGACCCTGAGGTGGCGATCCTCGGGTGCGACGAGGACCGTGCCTGGCGTCAGCGGCTCCCCTTCGACCGCTAGCCGGACGACGAGTTCCGTGCCAGCGTCCAACCACCGTGCGAACCCCTCGACGAAGCCTTCGGCGATGTGCTGCACGACGAGTACGGGTACCGGGAGGTCGCGCGGCAGGGCACTCAGCAGTTCGTACACGACCCGGGGGCCACCGGTGGAGGCGGCGACCGCGACGATCTCGATGACGGCCCGGCGGGGGGAGACCACCTGCGCAGTCGCGACGTCGGTGGCCGACCGTCGCTGCCCTCTGCTGCCTGCACCCGGGTACCGGCGGATCACCCGCACGCTGGCCAGGGTGACGACCTTGCGGGCGAACCCGGCGGCTTCACGTCGGGCCCCGTCGTCGGTACCGCCCGTCGGTTTCGGCAGCACGGCCAACGCTCCGACCTCGACGCTCCGCAGCGCGAGCGCGACATCGCTGGGGTCCAGCGCCGAGGTGACGACCAGCACCGGAGTCGGGACGTCGGCCATGATCCGTTGGGTGGCTTCGAACCCGTCCATCCCGGGCATGACCGCGTCCATGACGACGATCGAGGGTTGCAAGCGCGTGGTCAGCGCCACCGCCTCGGCTCCGTCCCGGGCTTGCCCCACCACGACGATGCCCGGGTGAGCAGACAGGATGCCGACCAGGAAGGTCCGCGACGTCGCAGAGTCGTCGGCAACGAGTACGCGGATGAGATCGCTCACAGCAGCCTCGCGATCGTGTCCAACACCGAGGTCTGGTCGAAGCTGGACTTGACGAAGTACGCGTCGGCGCCGACCTGCAGACCTCGCGCCCGGTCGCGGTCATCGGCCAACGCGGTCACCAGCACGACCGGTAACGCTGCGAAGCGGGGAGAGGACCTGATCCTCATGCACAGCTCGAAGCCGTCCAGGTTGGGCATGTCCACGTCGGTGACGACCAGATCGGCCCCTTGCTGCTGCAACAGCCGCCACGCCTCGGCTCCGTCGACGGCGACGACGACCTCGTAACCGGCCGCCTCGAGGATGCTCTGCTCGAGCATGCGGGTCGTCGCGGTGTCCTCCGCCAGCAGGATCCGAGCAGCAGGCGGGGAGATCGGGGGCGACGGGAGCGCCTCTTGGCTGGCTCGCTGGCGTACCGCCCGAACCCAGGTCGCCGGACTGAGCAGCAACGCGCACCGTCCGTCGCCCAGCACCACGCCGCCGAGCAGGCCACGCAGTCCCCGAAGGCGGCTGGGCAGGGGACGCACCCAGACCTCCTGCTCGCCGAGCACGGCATCGACGATCAGCGCTGCGTCGGCGTCGGCCGTCCGCAAGCCGACCACGAGCAGCTGGGCGTCTCCGGCGACGGTGCCGTGCCCGAAGCCCAGCACCGTCGCGAGGTGGGCCAGTGCCACCGACCGACCATCGACGACGACCGTGGGACGCCCACCGACGTCCGTCACGGCATCTCGCGGGATCCGCCACGCCCCTTCGACCGCCGCCGCCGGGAGCGCGATCACCTCACCGGCGGTCGTCACCACGACCGCCCGCATGATGGAGAGGGTCAGCGGTAGCCGCATCCGGACTGCCATCCCCGTACCGGCATCGGCCTTGATCTCGACCGAACCACCCACCGTCTCGACGGAGGTCCGCACGACGTCGAGGCCGACCCCGCGTCCGGAGATCTCGGTGGTCGCTGATCCGGTGGAGAACCCGGGATGGAACAGCAGCTGCACGACCTCATCGTCGGTCCCGGACGCATCCAGTCCCCGACGGACCGCCGCAGCGCGGATCGCCGCCACATCGGGACCGGCACCGTCGTCGGACACCGTGACGACGAGCTCGCCTTCGTGGAGGGCGGCTGCGATCGCGACGCGTCCGCCAGCCGGCTTGCCGGCTCGGACCCTCGCCTCTGGAGGTTCGATCCCGTGATCGACGGCGTTGCGTACGAGGTGAAGCAACGGATCGCGCAGTACCGCAGCGACGCCGCGGTCGAGCTCGAGCGTGCCCGCGTCGACCTCCAGCGCAACCTGTTTGTCCGATCGCTTCGCGACGTCGCGCACGGCGCGGTCCAGCCCGACGCAGATCTCGTCGAACCGCACCAACCCCAGTTGCTGCACGGCGTGCTGGACCTCGCCGGCGGCCCGGTTCAGGTGCCGCTCACGCTCGGCCGCGCGGCGTTGCATGTCCGTCGCCAAGGTCGCCAGCTGCCGAAGCCCGGCGTCGACCCGGCCGGCTGCCGCGCGCAGCTGCGCCTGGTTCGCTTCCCCGGTCAGCCAGCCGCTCAGGCCCTGCCAGTCGCGTTCAACGCGTCGTGCCTCCGCAGCCGTGTCCCTCGCGACGTCTGACAGCTCCGTGACTCGAGCGACGCTGAGGTGCAACTCGCCAGCCGCGGCCACGGCCGCGTCGAGATCCTCCGACGCCACACGGGCACGGAGCTGTTCGCCTCTGGCTGGGCCGGGCGCCGGCCTGGCGGGCTGCTGCGTCTCGTCACCACGGCCAACACGGGCCGACGTCTCAGAGGAGGCTTCTGACCCGCCAGGTGGTCGCAGCTCCTGCGCGAGTGAGTCGAGCTGGTCGATGGCCTGCAACGCGGCATGCAGCTGTGCGCCGCCCGGGGCGTCCCCGCTGTCACGCAGCTGCGCGAACAGATCTTCGAGGTCGTGGGCGACGTGCGCGACCGCTGCGATGCCGGCGGAGTGAGCCGCCCCCTTCAAGCTGTGAGCGGCACGGAACAGCTCCGCCACCACTTCGCCCGCGCGGCCAGCCGATGGATGTCCTTCTAGCTCGAGCAGCCCACGCTCGAGGTCGCGACGACGATCCTCAAGCTCTTCCCCGAAGATCGCCAGCAGCCGGCCGCGGTCGAGCGCCACTCAGTCCACTCCCACCAGTGCCTTGAGCCGCTGCGCGATCGACTGCAGCTGGTGCGCGGTCTCGTCGGCCTGGCGTGCTGCAGCGAGGTTCTGCTGGGTCACCTCGTCGACGTTGACCATGGCCTCGCTGATCTGTGCCGTGGCACCCGCCTGCTGACCAGCCGCTGCCGCGATCTGCTCGCTGGCGTCAGCGGCGGCACTCACGCCCTGCGCCAGCTCGGTGATGGTCCCGCCGGCATCAGCGATGAGGCGCACACCCTCTGCCGCCTCCTTGGTGCCCGCTTCGGTCGCCAGGACGGCCTGATGGGTCGCCTGCTGGATCTCGGTGAGGATCTGGCCGATCTGGGCGTTGGCGCTGCGGGTCTGGTCCGCCAGCCGTCGGACCTCCTGGGCGACCACCCCGAAGCCCTTCCCGTGTTCGCCGGCGCGTGCGGCTTCGATAGCGGCGTTCAACGCCAGCAGGTTCGTCTGCTCGGCGATGTCGTCCACGGTCGACACGATCTCGGAGATGGACTGCGCCCGGTTGGCCAGGCCCGTGATCCGTTCCGCGATGGCATCCACCTGCTCGCTCACCGATCGCATGCCCTCGGCGGACACCTCCACCGCCGTGCTGCCCCGCTCGGCGATCTCCGAGAAGAGCTCGGCGTTGTCGGCGACGGAGCGGGCCCGCTGAGCCGTCTCGTCCGCGCTGGCTGCCAGTTCGTTGACGGTCGCAACGGTCTCCTGCACGGCCGCGGACTGCTGGGCCGCGCCCGACGTCAGCTGCCGGGTGCCCCCGGCCACCTCGGTCGAGGCTTCCTCCACCTCGGTGGCCAGCTGCGCGAGGCTGCCGGAGACCCGCCGCGTGACCCACCATCCGGTACCCGCACCGCCGGCGACGGCGACCACCCCCAGGAGGATGAACAGCCAGCGCGCCAGCGCGACCTGATCGTCGGCGCGTGCGGCCCCCGAGTCGACGAGGCGCTCCTCGCGTTCGACCAGCGTGTGGACGGCTGTCCGGGCGGCGTCGAGCGCCGGGAACAGCCGGGCGGCGGCCTCGCGCTCGATGCGGTCGGTCCCGGATCCGCCACCACGTAGCGCGATCAACTCGTCACTCGCCTCCTGGTAGCTCCTCTCGGCGTCACGTATGCGCTCCAGCAGCCGCCGCCCTTCGTCGGTGTGGATGCCCTGTTCCAGGGCCCCCATGATGGCGGTGAACCGCGCCTCTTCCGCGGCGACGTTCTCGCGCTCCGTGGACGCGCCCGTGAGCAGGTAGCCGCGGACGTGCGTCGCGCGTACCGCGAGGCTGGTCTCGAGTCGGTGCGCATCGATCACCAGACGCAGGTCGCGATCGATGACGACACTCTTGGCGCGCGAGACCTGTTGCAGGGCGACGGTGGCCACGACGACCAGCACCAGCGTGGCGGCCAGGGACACCACGAACCCGACGGCGACCTGTCGGCTGACGGTCATCGATCTCATGAGCGGTCTCGTCCCGATCCAGGCGATGGTTGCGGTGCTGGCGTGAAGCGGTCCCACGTCAGCAGGAGGTCAACGTCGAGTAGCCCGGCACCGTCGCGCGTCACCCTGGCCACTGGGGCCGCGTGCAGCTGGCTGGCGTCCGCGTCGAGCAGTTCCTGACGGTCGAGGCGCCGGGTGCCCGTGACGTGGTCCGCGGCGATCGCCAGGCGGTCGGCGCCGTCGCCGAACACGAGCATCCAGGCGGGTGTGACTCGGTCGGCGCCATGGGGAGCGAGGTCGAACACCGTCAGCAGCGAACCGCGCAGCGTGGCCACCCCCAAGAGGGCAGAGGGTGCGTGCGGTACTCGTGCCAGTGGCGAACCTGCCACCACCTGGACCACGTCGCCCAGGGCGACCACGAAGCGCTGCCCCGAGACTTCGAAGGCGAGGACCTCGATCCGGTCGGCAGGTTCGGATCGAGCCGGTTCCGCCAGCTCCCGGGCACGCTGTCGCAGGATCTCCTCGCTCGACCCGGCGACGCCGGAACCTGCCGCGCTGGTCACCTGGGCACCTCCGCGGAGCGACGGTTGAGCACGGACAGCTCGGCCAGCAGCCGGCCGGCGGACGCACCGCCAGCGAGCGGAACGGGCGCGTCGGGATCCATCCCCTCGAGCAGCGCCTGGGCCTGACGCCATGCCCTGCCCGCGCCGGCCAGGTCGCCGACGTGGAGTGCGGCGCGGCCGAACGCGACCTGCGCCACGACCAGGTCCGGCTGCAGGTACAGGGCGCTCCTCGCCGCCCGTACCGCTTCCTCCCAACGCCCTTCGGCGAGCAGCGTGGTGGCCCGCACGTACTCGGCCTCCGGCCTCGGAACCTCGCTCACGGGAACCGACGCCGCCTGCGGCCGCGCAGCACGGTCAGCAGCGTGAGGGTCGCCTCGCCGCCGGACGCGCGACGCTGCCGCCGTGGCGGACCGGCCGCCGGTCAGGCTGGTGTTCCGGGTGCCGGTTCCCCCCGGGACGGTCGTCGACGTGGTGGGTACGCGGCGGTACACCACCCCGTGCTCGGTCACGACAGCTTCCAGCCCAGCCTGCGACGACAGGTGTGGGTCCGAGGACGCCGTCATCAACCAGCCATCGGGCGCGAGCGCCCCGACGAGGCGTCGGACCACCGCGGCGATCGCCTCGGGCGTGAGGTAGATCAGCACGTTGCGGCAGAGGATCACGTCGAAACCCACACCGGACGAGGGGACCGGGTACGGGTCGGCGACGAGGTTGAGCACCTCGAAGGTCACCCGCTGCGCGAACCGTCGCTCAAGCTGGAGGTGGTCCCCTTCGGCACGGAAGTAGGCACGACGACGCGCGTCGCTGACCCCTCGCATCGACCACGGGCGGTAGCTGGCGTCACGTGCCCGTTGCAGGGCTGCGGCGGAGATGTCGGTCCCCCGCACATCGGCACGATCGGCCAAGCCCAGCTCCTCGAGCAGGATCGCGACGGAGTACGCCTCCTCGCCGCTGGAGCAACCTGCCGACCAGATCTGTAGCCGGTGGGATGCGGAACGGTCGCGCAGGAGCTCGGGAAGCATCCGGCGGCGCAGCAGTTCGAACTGGCGGGGCTCACGGAAGAAGTGCGACTCAGCCACCGTGACCCGGCGGACCAGATCCTGGAAGCTCGCGGCGTCCCTCTCGAGGAGGTGGCGGTAAGCCGTACCGGCGACCCCGGCCGCGCCCATCGCCTCCTCGATCGCAGCTGCGGTCCGGTAGGACCGCTCGTCGAGCGTGCGCAAGCCGGCGACCTCCGCGAGCAACCGCGCCGCATCCACCGTGCCACGTGTAGGCGGACGTGGAGATGCGCTCACGGGCCGGCCGAGTCAGCCAGCGCCGCATCCAGCCGGTCCTCCTCCTCCAGGGCCAGGAACGTCGCCAGGTCGTGCAGGACGATCAGGCCCTCGTCGTCGTGGGCCACGCCCTCGACGTGGATCACGCCGGGGAACCGCGAGGCGGCCCGGTCGATGCGATCCTGGGGTACCTCGGTCAGCCCGAGGACCGCGTCGACGCGTAGCGCGACCGTCCTGGCCCCCGCACGGGCGATCACGAGATGATCGGCGGGATCGACCGGCTTCGGAGCGAGGCCGAACCGGTCCCGAACGTCGAGGACCGGTACGAGCCGGCCCCGGAGATCGAACACCCCCTCGACGATGCGAGGCGCGCCGGGCAGCGCTACCAGCTGCACCATGCGCTGTACCTCGATGACGTCCTCGGCCGCGAGCGCGTAGCGCTGCCCGTGGAGGCCGAACACCACCAGTCGGGGCGTCGGGCCCCGCCGCGAGGAAGCTGCTGGCTCGGAACGTGCCTGTTCGCGAAGTTGCACCTGCGCCCCACTCCGCCGATGGTGCCGCCTTCACTAGGTGCACCCTACATCTACGGTTGTCGTGACGCGACAAAGGTCATGCCGTGACGTGCCACCATCTGTGACTATACCCCCACGCATTGTTCCACGCCGGGTGAGGCGTCCGGCCGTTCGACAGGGGTGGCGGGAGAACGCGGTTCGCCGTGCTCCGTCGGAGGCACCGCCGGGGCCGCTTCACCCCCACAGCGTCGTGATGACGTGCTGGACGAGGTCCAGCAGGTCGGCGTCCGTGTCGCGGAGGATCCATTCGTCGATCGCGCAGCCCACCAGCGCGACGGCCGCGGTGGCAGCGATCCGTTCGTCGAAGGTGGGCGATCCGCGACCGTCGAGGTCCGCCAGGCCCTCAGCGAGCTCGGTCGCCCAGCGTTGTCGCCAAACGGCAGCCCGATCGTGGAGTTGCGGCCGTCTGACCTGGCGGACCGCGATGCTGGCCCGGCCGACCGTGACTTCGTCCCGCAGGTGCTCGGCCAACAGCCGTAGCAGCCCGCGGGGATCCGGCCGGCGGATCCCTTCGGTTCGCAGGCGCTCGATCAGCAGCCTGAGCAGCAGCGAACCGGGTTCGGCCAGGAGAGCGTCTTTGGTGGGGAAGTAGCGGAAGAACGTGCGGGCCGACACCATCGCGGCGTCGGCGATCATCTCGACCGTGGTGGCGTCGTAGCCGTGCTCGTCGAACAGACGGAAGGCGGCGTCGATCAACCGTTGGCGGGTGTGTTCCTTCTTGCGCTCTCGGAAACCCACATCCATGCCCCTGACGGTCGCGATCGTCCTGACCGGGCTCGCGCACCCGTGACCGCCTCCCCCGCCTGAGAGGCATGCGGCATCAGCTTACGCCGACGACGTGTAGCCGATGGCCGAAACGGAAGAACCGGGCGTCTGTGAGCCGCCAGCGCACGTTCCGTGCGACGTAGCTGGGCAAGTTGACCTACCAGGATGGGACGACGCCCCCATCCGGCTGCGGACGTCGCGCACCGACAACATCATCGAACCGGCTTCTGCAAGCGTGAGTTGCAACGCCTCTTCCGTGGAAGGACGTCCTGTGGTCACCACCAGCCTTCGAAGCCTGCGCGGCCCCGGCTCGCTCAGCAGGTACCAGCGACCCGACACGCACCGACGTTCTCGTCTCGTTCCGCGCCGCCCCGACATCGTGGTGGTGAGCGGGGATCCGGACGGCGCAGCGGCTCTGCGGACGTCGCTGACGCTCGGGGGTGCCGTGGTCGGCATCGCGCCGACCGGCCCCGAGGTCGCCGCGGAGATCATCCGCCTCGCTCCTGACGTGGTGGTCCTGGACGTCCCCACGGACGATGTCCGTGCCTGGGAGGTCCCCCTGGCGCTCGAGCGCGCCGGCGGCAGCGACATCCCCGTCGTTGTCGTGGCGCCCCGGCCGTGGGGAGACGAGGTCGGGCGCTGCCTGTTGGCCGGCGCCTACACCGTGCTCCTGCCCGAGGACGCAGCCCGGCCGGCCGAGTTGATCGCCCGCGCCGCAGGGGACGTGCCCGCGGACCCGGTCGTCGCGGCACATCGGCTCGCTGCCCTACGCAAGCTCGCAGACGCCGGCACCGAGCGGTCGGCGGATGCCATCAGCGTGCGCGTGACCCGCCTCGAACGCCCCGCCCGGCCCGCGACGAGACGGGATGGTGACCACCTGACCCTTCTGAGCAGTGCACAACGGCGAGTGGTGGAGGGCATGGTCCGGGGCCGTAGCGCCTCCGAGATCGCCGGCGCCGCCGGGATCAGTCGGCAGGCGGTCTACGGAGCGCAGCGGCGGCTGGCTCGCCGGCTCGGCGTCACCACGCAGCAGCTAGCCGACGAGGTTCGCCAACGGTTCGGGATGTCACGGACGAGAGGACAGCGCCGACACCTCCCAGTATGAACGTACAGAGGACGCGCGACACAAAGGTGAGGGTGGGGCCGTAGCATCCGCTGGCATGTCGGAGAAGGGCGCTAACGTCGAGAGGTCGAGGCGTCCACCTCCCAGGGGTCCCAGATCGATGGCGTCGGTTCTGATCGTCGACGACAGCGCTACGAACCGTGCCGTGCTCGCCGAGGCGCTGGCTGACGCTCACCGCGTCTTCGAGGCGTCCAACGGTGCGGAAGGGATCGGACTCGCACGTGTCGAACGGCCGGACGTGGTAATCACCGACGTGCTGATGCCCAAGGTCGACGGCTACCAGCTGTTACGTGACCTGCGTGGGGATCCGCACACCTCATCCGTGCCCGTGATCGTCCACACCTCGGCCTACGAGGACGATGAGGTCCTCCGGATCGTCGGCCACGACCCTCACACCTTCGTGCTGCCGAAGCCCAGCACGAGCCACGCGATCGTCGCTGCCGTGGCCACCGGCCTCGCGGCGGCCCAGCATCCCCGACGGGACCCCGGTGGGACGTGGAACGGTGAGACGGACGCCGGGAGGGACCAACTGTCGGCGCTCAACACCCAGCTTCTCGCCAAGGTCCGTGCGTTACAGCTGGCTGATCGCGAACGCGAGCGGCTCCTCGCGCAGCTCGTGCACGCACAGGAGGAAGAGCGCGAACGCATCGCCGCGGACATCCACGACGACTCGATACAGGTGCTGACCGCGGCCTCCATGCGTCTGGAACTGCTGGGCCGAGCGTTGAAGGACCCCGCATCGCTCGAACAACACGCGAAGCTGCGTGAGACCGTGACGTCGGCGATCGCGCGTCTGCGTCGGCTGCTGTTCCAGCTGCGTCCGCCGGAACTCGATCGAGAGGGGCTCGCGCGGGCCCTGGAGGTTTACCTCGAGCACACCGCCGACGAGGTCGGGTACCGCTACGAAGTCCACGATCGCACCGAACGCCAGCCTGCACCGGCCGTTCGGGTGCTGCTCTACCGCATCGCCCAGGAAGCGCTCGTCAACGTCGCCAAGCACGCACGAGCCTCGTCCGTCCAGGTCCTGCTGGACGAGGATGAGGACGGTTACGTCATGCGCGTCGTAGACGATGGGGCGGGTTTCGTGCCCGACGAGGTCGTGACCGCGCCGCCCGTTCACCTGGGGCTCAGTTCCATGCGCCAGCGAGCCGAACTGGCCGGCGGTCGCTGCCGGATCGACAGCTCCCCAGGCCGAGGTACCCATGTGGAGGTGCGGATCCCACGTCGTGATGTGACCGCAGACACCACCAAGTGAACAACGTGGAGAGCCTGCGGGTGGTGATCGCCGATGATGACCTCGTCCTGCGCGAGGCGCTGACCGAGGTGATCACCGCCTCGGGCCTCGAGGTCGTGGCGGGCGCGGCCGACGCCGAGAGCGCGATCGCCATGGCCCGCGAGCACCAGCCCGACCTCGTGCTGCTCGATGTGAAGATGCCGCACGGGGGCGGTCCGCGGGCAGCGCAGGAGATCGCCCGTGAATGTCCCGCGACACGGGTGGTCGCGCTGTCGGCCTACGACGATCGCGGCGCCATCCTCGAGATGCTGCACGCCGGCGCGATGAGCTACCTGATCAAGGGCGTGTCCACCAACCGCGAGATCATCGACACCCTCCGGCGAACCGCCGCCGGCGAGATCTCGCTACCCGCCTCGGTCGGCGAGAAGGTGTTGCACGAGCTCGGTGAGCACCTCGACCGCACCCACAGCGAAGAGCGACGTCGCCAGAGCATCGACGCACGCGTGCGAAGGGTGATCGCGGCCGGACAGGTCGACATCTTGTTCCAACCGATCCGTCAACTGGCCACCGGCAGCGTGGCGGGGTACGAAGCACTTGCGCGCTTCGATGCGGGATCAACCCGCGGGCCTCGAGCGTGGCTCGACGACGCTCGGAGCGTGGACGCGCTGCTGGAGCTCGAACTGCTGGCGGTACGCGCGGCACTGGCCCACGTCGCGGAACTTCCGGCGGGGACCTACCTCGCCGTCAACGTCTCGCCGGCCACCGCCACGGACGAGGGACTGCAAGACCTCGTCCTGTCGGCCGCGCCCTCCGCCACGGTGCTCGAGATCACCGAACACGCCCCCGTAGACGATTACGAGGGGTTCCACCGCGCCGTGGAGCCCTTGCGGTCCGCCGGCGTCCGGCTCGCGATCGATGACACCGGTGCCGGGATGGCCAGTCTGCGCCACCTGCTGTCGCTGGCACCGGATGTGATCAAGCTCGATGTCTCGCTGACCCGGGGCATCGACAGCGATCGCAGCCGACGCGCTCTGGCCCGCGCACTCATCTCGTTCGCGGACGACACCGGTAGCCAGATCGTCGCCGAGGGTGTCGAGACCGATCAGGAGCTGCACGCGCTGGTCGACCTGGGCGTCACCTACGGACAGGGTTACTTCCTGGGGGTGCCGCGGGCATCGCTGCAAGCCGGAACGCCGCAAGGCGCGTGACCTGGGGTCCGATCGGCGATCGGCCGGACGGGCGGCGCGCATGGTGCATATGACCTACCGCCACAACGGTTCACCCGCCTCACCAGGCGACCCCGCGGGCAGACGATGTCCTTCTCAGATGCTGCGACGAGCAGCACTGGTCCTGACAACAGGGTCTGTACGAGGATCATCCAACCCGGGTGACGCCACCAGCCGCCGACGCGCGGCGCGAGACTGAGAAGGAACATCATGAACTCCGCACGCAACCTGTTCAACCGCAAGAGCGGCGGCAACGTCGGCCGTTCCATGTTGGTCGCCTCGCTGTCGGTCGCGGCCATCGCCACTTCCGTCACCGGTGCCTACTTCACCGACTCCGACGCCCCCACGGGCAGCGGCTTCACCACCGGCGACGTCAACCTCGCCCTCAGCGCGAGCACGGCGATCGTCGCCAACGCCAACATGGCGCCGGGCGACGTCGAGTACGGCACGGTCACCGTCAGCAACAGCGGCAGTCTGGAGCTGCGCTACGCGCTCAAGTCCGTCACGACCGAGAACGTCCTGGCCGCCCAGCTCGACCTGACGGTCTGGGACGAGAGCGCGGAAGCCGACGTCGGCACCGACTGCTCCACGACCGTGCCCGCCACCACCCTGTACGCGGCCGCGGACCTCGGTTCGACCACGGGCGTGAAGGTCTTCGGCGACGCCGCGACCGGCGCCCAGGCCGGCGACCGGACCCTGGCTGCCACCGCCAGCGAGGTGCTGTGCTTCAAGGCGTCGCTGCCTTCCAGCACGGGCAACAGCTTCGAGAGCCTGACCACGACCGCGACGTTCACGTTCGACTCGGAGCAGACGGCCAACAACGCCTGATCCGGCTAGCACCAAGTAGGACCCTGCGGGCCGCGCGGTGATCACCGCTCGGCCCGCAGGTCGCCCTGGAGGGGAAACGATGACGGCTGTCACCACGTTCACCGCTCGGCCCGCAGGTCGCCCTGGAGGGGAAACGATGACGGCTGTCACCACGTTCACCGCTCGGGGGGGCATCATCGGACGGCCCACCACCACCCCGGCACGTCCCGTGTGCGCCGCCCCGCAGGAGACGACGAGGGACGATCGTCACCAGCTGCTCGCACGGCCAGCACCCGGACGACCGCTGGGGCTGCGTCTCCTCGGCGGCGCTCTACGCGTCCTCACAACGCTCGCCCTGCTCGTACTGGTCGCGACGTTCACCACGATCGCGGTGATGCCAGCGGTCGGAGCTCGCGCCATGATCGTGCTCTCCGGGAGCATGGAGCCGGTGCTCTCCGCCGGGGACGCAGCCATCATCCGCGACGTCCCGCCAGAGGATCTCAGGGTAGGTGACGTCATCACCTACTACGGCATCGGCGAGGACAAGGGGCTCACCACCCACCGGATCATCGACCTGGTGCCCCTCGACGGCGGTCTGCACTTCCAGACGCAAGGTGACGCCAACCGGACGCCTGACCCCAACCTCGCCCCAGCCAGCAACGTCGTTGGCCGCTACGACGGCGTGATCCCCCACGGCGGGCGCTTGCTACTGCTCATGAGCCGCCCAGTGGCGAAGATCGTACTCGTGGCCCTCCCCGCCCTGGTGCTCCTCATCGGTGAGCTGCGCACGCTGTCGAAGCTCGTCACCTCACGCCTCCGTGACCGCAGCGGCCCCGACCGGCGGCGCGTGGCCTTCGCGGGGCTCACCCTGCTGCTCGTTGCCGCCGTCGCCGTGACCGCGACCGCGGCCACGATGGCCGTGTTCAGCGACTCGGTGGCCGTCAGTGACAACACCGTCGCGACCGCGACCACGTTCTAGCCAGCGATCGGCGAGGGCGGGTCACCCCGGGGCGTCGATGATGCCCTGCCGCATCGCGGTGGTGACCGCCTCCAGCTTCGAGTGGACGCCGAGCTTGGTGATCACGTTCTGCACGTGGTTGCGGACGGTGCTGATACTGAGCACGAGCCGGTCGGCGATGTCCTGGTTCGACAGACCTTCGGCCAGCAGCTGTAGCACCTCGAGTTCGCGCGGAGACAACGCCCCCACCGGCCGTCGCTGCGAGCGCATCCGCGGCAGCAGCTTCGCCAGCATGGCGGGAGGCACCGTCATCTCGCCGCGGCTGGCGGCCCGAACGGCCGACACGACCTCCTGCGCCGCTCGGTCCTTGGTCACGTACCCGGTGCAACCCGCCTCGATCGCTGCGGCAAGCACCGTGTCGTGGTCCGACGCGGTCACCATGACGATCGCGATCTCGGGCTGGCGCGCGCGGATGCGGACCGTCGCCTCGGCGCCGTCGCCGTCCGGCAGCCGGTAATCCATCACCACGACGTCAGGCTCGAAACGCCCCGCACACAACTCCGCTTCGTGCATCGTGCGGGCCTGACCCACGACCTCCATGTCGGCCTCGGCCCCGAGCACCTCCGACAACCCCTGGGCGACCATCACGTGGTCGTCGACGATCAAGACGCGGATGCGGTCGTTCATGTGCGGAGGCTATCTGGCACCACTGAGGTGGTAGTGCAGACGTACTAGTCCCGATCTGAGGTGCCTGGCTCTGCCGCGCCCTCGGGCCTCGGACGAGACCTCCAGTGAGACGTCACCGCTGGAGGCATCCGTGAACCCGAGTATCCCCCCGACCCCAGTCCACGAACGGCCGGCACCCCGTACGCCATCTAAGGCCACTGCCGTGCGGGTCCTGCTGCGACAGGTCGGGAGGCTGGTGGCGTTGGCAACCGTTGCCAGCACGCTGGTGGCGTTCAACCACGCGCCAGCGCCCTGTGGCGAGGGTCTGCGGCCACTGATCGCTCCTGCCCTCACCGATACGACGGGTGGCGACCTGGTGCTGTGCACCCACGGGCCGGACGTTCACCCGCTCGCCGGAACGGACCGCTCGCCGAGCGCCACGGCTGCCGCGCGTGATCAGCAGACCTCCGTGCAGGCCGCCGCCAGCGCTCCCGTAGCGACTACGCCGGCACAGTGCTACGGCGACGGCGAGAACGGCACGCGGGTCCACGTGATCTACGCCCACCAGCAGGGGACCACGAACCGCGCCACGGCCCTGGACACCGACTTGCGCCGTTGGATCGGCCAGACCGAGTGGACCGTGACGGCCTCGGCCGCACGCACCGGGGGGCGCCGACACGTGCGGTGGCTCACCGAGGCCGGAGTCACCGGGGGGTGCCGTGTGACGATCGATGCCGTGACCCTGCCCTCGACAGCGTTCGCCGATCTGGCGGCCACCGCGAACGCGCTGGCCACCAAGGGGCACCGTCGCGCTGACCGCAAGTACCTGGTGTTCGCCGACGTCGACCGCGGCAGCTGCGGCGCCGGGGTCGCCTACAGCGACGATCGGCCCAGTGCCGACAACCGTGCCAACACCACGGTGGGCTACGCCCGGGTCGACCGGGACTGCTGGGGCGCAGCGGACAACGGGTCCTTCAGCGTCGCAGCCCACGAGCTGGTCCACACGCTGGGTGGCGTGCAGAGGTCCGCGCCTCACGCGACCGCGGGTTACCACTGCACCGACGAGTGGGATGCCATGTGCTACGTGGATGGTGCGGGCGTCGCGACCACCCAGGTGTGCATCGACGGTCACTCCGCCACGAGCAAGGACCGCGATACCAACAACCGGCTCCTGGACTGCAACCACGACGACTACTTCCACACGGCCCCCCGTCGAGGCACGTACCTGGCCGACCACTGGAACGTGGCCGACAGCGCGTTCCTGATGCCGATCACGAGTGACGGTTCTGGCTACTCCACACGGCCACAGGTCGCCGAGGACCCGCAGGGTCGTCCACGCGTGTGGTCGGGCAACCTGGGTGGGGCTCACCGTCCACTCCTGGCGGATGCGTACGGTTGGGAGAGGTGCGACCTACCGATCCGAGTGGCGGTGCAGCGAACCGAGCGAACCGACGGCAGCGTGCTGGGCGAGGTCCTCGACGGCACGACCAGCGGAGGTGCGGTCCTCGCCGGTGACGTGCTGCGGGTCGCCGTACGCGGGGCTACCGATACGGTCAACCGGGCCGTGGGCGAGACCGTGATGGAGGTCGATCGGGACCCCTGGTCGGGTGGCGAGCCACCCGAGGGAACGCTCGTGATCCGGTGGGGCGACACCGTCGGGACAACGCACGTGGCGGTGACGACCCGTGCCGCGCGCATCCGCGCCGCCACCCTCACCGTCGACACCAGCCTGACGTCAGCGACGTCGGCTCAGCGCGAGCTGTCCGTCCTCCAGGGCATGGTCCAGTCCCTGGGTCTGGGCAGGGTCGGAGGGACCGACACACTGATGGCCCCCTACCCCCGACCAGGCGCGGACGAGCGACACGCGATGGCCGCCCTGAGGTTCCTCTACGGCCAGCCGTGCAGCGTCGACGCACGCCTCGATGACGTGGCGCCAGGTCACCCCGCGCAACGTCGGACCGGCGGCACACGACAGCGCGTCGATATCGCCAGCGGGGCTGAGACACCCGTCGCTGCGGCGGCCGCGGTGGCCGCCTGGCTGCGCTCCGAGCGTGGTGGAGGGTGGGCCTCCCGAGCGGTCGTGTGTCGTGACGACGTCCACGCTGACTGCCTGGCCGGCACCGGACTGATCGGCCACGCCGGCCCGATCCTCTACGTCCCGGGTGGGCCGGATGGTCTGCTTCCCGACGAGGTGAGGGACGAACTCCGCGCCAGCGTCCGGGCTGGGGGAACGATCACCGTGCTCGGCGGTTCCCAGGCCGTATCCGACGACGTGCTCGAGACGCTACGTGAGACGCTCACGGGGCGAGACGTCCACCGGATCGCGGGGCAGGACCGCTACGCGACCGCCGCAGCGGTGGCACGCACCGTGGCGGCGACGTCCTCGAGCGACCGGGTGGTGCTGGCTAGAGCCGACGTGGCCGCCGATGCGGTGGCCGCCGGGGCGGCCGCCGCGGAGTTCGGTATCCCGGTGCTGCTGACGGCGCCGCACGCGGTTCCCCCCGTGACCCTCGAGACGTTGACGGAGTTGGGTCCTCGCCGGGTGCTCATCACGGGCGGCCACGTGGCGGTGAGTGAAGGCGTCGCTGCGATGTTGCGTGCAGAAGGACGCGAGGTCTCGCGCCTGGAGGGACGGACCCGGAACGAGACGGCCGTGGCCATCGCCCGTGCGCCCGAGCTGTGGAACCGTGTGACCGTGGTCGACTCGGGATCGGTGATCGGGCTCAACGGTTGGCACGAGCAGACCTGGACGCTCGCCCTGGCTGCCGCCGCCGTCGGCGCCCACCTCGACGCACCGGTGCTGTTCACGACGCGCGATCACGTCCCGTCACAGCCTCCGTCCGGGAGCTACCCCGGTGAGACCTCGCACCTGCTCGTCAGCCTGCCGGTGAGCGGACGCACCCCGTCGGTCACCACCGTGCACGTCGGCGGCCAGGTGTGGACCAGCACAGGGGCGATCGAGGCCTTCCACGGTGCGTCACTCCCCGGCTTCGACGGCAACGTGTCAGTCCGCACCTAGGGACCGCACTAGACAGCAGGCGGATCAGCCCGCTCCGAGCATGATGGTCTTGAGCTCGGTGAACTCCTCGATACCCACCCGGCCGCCCTCGCGTCCCAGGCCCGAGCGCTTGAAGCCGCCGAACGGGGCGACCGGGAGCACACCGGCGTAGTGGTTCACCCCGACGGTCCCGGCCCGGATGGCACGGGCCATGCGCAAGGCGCGGTTGACGTCGGAGGTGAACACGCTCGCGCCGAGCCCGTAGCTCGTGTCGTTCGCCAGCGCGATCGCCTCGTCCTCGTCCTCGAAGGGGATCGCGGCGAGCACCGGTCCGAAGATCTCCTCCTGCGCGATGGTCATCGCGTTGTCGACATCGGCGAACAGGGTCGGCTCGACGAAGTAGCCGTCCGCGAGGTCACCGCCGATGCGCTCGCCCCCGCCGACGAGCCGTGCGCCCTCGTGGCGCCCCGTCTCGATGAACCCCAGGACACGGCTGAGCTGCTTGGCGTTGATGAGGGGGCCGGCGGTGGTGGACTCGTCGAAGGGATCGCCGGCCACCGCCATCGCACGCATCGAGATCGCCCGGTCGACGACATCGTCGTAGACATCGCGGTGGATCAGCGCCCGGGTGAGGCAGATGCATCCCTGTCCGGACAAGCCCAGCGACACCATCCCGATAGCGGTCGCAGCGGCGACGTCGAGCGACTCGACGTCGGGGAAGATGATGTTGGGGCTCTTGCCGCCGAGCTCGAGCGTGACCCGCTTGAGGTCGCCACCCGCCGTCGACAGGATGTGCTGGCCCACCACACGGCTGCCGGTGAAGGTGATGCGATCGACCTCGGGGTGGCGCACGAGCGCGTCACCCGTGGTCGAACCTGGGCCCGTGACGACGTTGATGACGCCGTCGGGAAGCCCGGCCTCCTGGAGTAGCTCGGCGAAGCGCAGCGGCGAGAACGCCGCGTACTCGGACGGCTTCAGCACGACCGTGCAGCCAGATGCGAGCGCCGGAGCGACCTTCTGCGCGAACAGCATCACCGGGGCGTTCCAGGGGATGATGGCGGCGACCACACCCACCGGTTGTCGCAGCGTCAGCAGGTGCGGTCCACCGTCGACGTACGGGGGCAGGGTCTCCCCGTGGAGCTTGTCCACCCAGCCCGCGTTGTGATCGAACACGTCGCGCGCGATCTCGGCCGAGATCTCGTACTGGTGTCGGGCGAAGCGGATGGGCACGCCGTTGTCGACCGTCTGCAGCAGGTTCAACTCGTCGAGGTGGGTATCGATGACGTCGACGCAGCGCTGGAGGATGCGCTTGCGGTCGCGCGTGGAGAGCGCCGGCCACGGTCCCTCCTCGAAGGCTCGCCGCGCCGCACGGACCGCACGGTCCACGTCGTCCGCGCTCGCGACCGCGAACGTCCCCACGTCCTCGCCGGAGGCAGGGTGGACGTGTGTCCACGTCTGCCCCTCGGAGCCGTCGACCCAGCTGCCATCGACGAGGAGGCGCCCCGGCTTTACCCCCGCCGCTGCGACGTGCTCGAGCACGCTGATCCCCATCCGGATCCTCCCGTCGCCGGCCCGTGGTCGCAGCCTACGCCACCCGGACCTGACCCTGACACCGGCGTCAGGCTGTGCTTCACTCCCCGCTGCCCGATACACGGAGCGCGGCGATGGCCTTGATCCCCGATCAGGTGCGGCTCAACGCCGAAGACCATCCCGACGAGATCGCCTACCGGGTCGTCGGTGCCGGCGAGATGACCTTCGCCACGTGGGAGGCGGCGTCCAACCGGCTGGCGCGCGGTCTGATCGACGCCGGCGTCGCCAAGCAGGACCGGGTCGCGCTGCTGTTCGAACCCAGCGACGCCGTCGCGAACCTGCAGAGCTACATCGCGGTGCACAAGGCCGGCGCGGTCACGGTGCCGACGAACGTGCGCCTGTCGACCCACGAGCTACGCCACGTGCTGGGTCACGCCGAGCCGACCGCGGCGATCGCCAGTCCGAGCCTGGCCGACCGGCTGGCCGAGATCCGCCCCGACATCCCCACCCTCCGCGTCGTCGCTGCGAGCGGGCCATCATCCGCCACCGACGCGCTGACGTGGGACGACCTCCTCGCCGATGACGACTCACCGATCCAGGTCGAGGTCGACGACGAGGACATGGCCGACATCCTCTACACGTCGGGGACGACCGGCCTCCCCAAGGGCATCGTGGTCCGACACGCCAACGCGACCCACATACCGGTCGACCACGTCGACGACTTCACCGGGTTCCGCTACGTGCACGCCAGCCCGTTCTTCACCTTCGCCGGTCTCAGCTTCATCTTCATCCCGCCCCGTCTCGGCTTCACCGGGATCTACCTGCCCCGCTTCGACCCGGGCACCTGGCTCGACCTCGTCGAGAACGAGCCGGTGCGGATGTCGTTCCTCGTACCCGCGATGGTCGAGCTGCTGCTCGCCCACGACCGGTTCGAGACGGCCGATCTGTCGGGGCTGAACCTGCTCTCGGTCGGCAGCGCCCCGATCGCCCCCGACAGCCTCCTGCGACTGCAACGCCGGCTCCCCGACACGGTCATCTCCAACAGCTACTCGATGAGCGAGGCCGGCCAGGCGTACCTGATCATGCCACCGGGCGAGCTCGAGAAGCGTCCCGCTTCGGTAGGGCGGCCCGCCCCTCCGATGGAGGTCCGCATCGTCGACGACGACGGCGAGGAGGTGCCCGCCGGCGACATCGGCGAGATCCTGATGAAGACCGCGGGTCGCCAGCGCGAGTACTTCCGCAACCCCGAGGCCACGGCCGAGCTCTGGCGTGAGGGCTGGATCCACACCGGCGACCTGGGCAAGCTCGACGACGACGGCTACCTCTACGTCGTGGGGCGCAAGAAGGACGTGATCATCCGGGGCGGGCACAACATCCACGCCACGGATGTCGAGCACGTGATCCACGAGCACCCGGACGTGTTCGAGGTGGCCGTGGTGGGCGTGCCACACGACGTGCTCGGCGAGGATGTCGCCGCGTTCGTCGTCCCTCACGAAGGTTCCGCGGTGACCGTCGCCGACATCGCCACCTGGTGCGAGGAGCGGCTGGCGGACTACAAGCGACCACGCCGGATCGAGTTCCTGGCTAGCCTGCCCCGCAACGCCATGGGGAAGGTGCTCAAGCGCGAGCTCGTCCCCCCGGGCGCCTGACGTGGGTCCGCACGGCCGGCGTACACCGCTCGGCGGTCTGCTGCTCCGCCGACGCGACTGACCGTTGCGCGTCAGTCGACGTCCTGCCGTCGCAGGAGCCACGAGCAGATCACCACGCCCAGGACGGCGACGCTCACGAGCGTGAGGACGGCGGAGATGACGCCGACCGGGAAGCGCACCTCGACCCCCTCGCCGAGACCGGACAGGATCGAGCCCACGTAGCGTCGCACCGAGAGCGTCGCGAGGTCACTGCTGACGTTGGAGAGCACGTCCTCCCACAGCAGCACGTACAGCAGGCCCCACGCGAGGGATCGGCGGGTCCGCAGGCCCAGCCCGAGGAACAGCGCGCTGTACGCACCGGCTCCGAGCGCGGCTCCGAGCATCGCCCCGACCGTCAGGCCCGGGCGACCCGATACGACCGCGGCCAGACCGGTGGGGACGACCGTGAGCGGCAGCACGGTGGTGAGCGCCGCGACGAACGCCGTGACGGCGAGCCGCGTGCGCGCGATGGGGCGCAGCCACACGTAGACGAGGGTGCGATCCTCGGCGAGATCACCCAGGACCGCGACGGCGAAGATCAGCGAGACGACGGGGACCAGGAAACCAAGCGCCGGGCCCTGGACGAACCCCGTGGCCGCGCGGCTGGGAGCGTCGACGGCGCCGATCGCGACGCCACCGAGCACGACGAGCACGCCCGCCGCCAGCGAGAAGAGCAGTCGGCCCCGCGTCAGGTGGGTACGCAGCAGAAGTCGGTACGCCGGGACGTTCACGGCCTGCCCCCTACCAGGTAGCGGAACACGCTCTCGAGGTCCTCGTCGAGTGGCGCCACCTCGAACAGACGCGCCTGCTGCCGCTGCGCGACGCTCGCCACGAGAGCGCGGAAGGTCGCGACGTCGTGGGTGTCGATCAGCGCGATCCCGCCCTCGGGGTCGAGCTCGATGCCGTCGGCGGCTCCGGCAGCGAGGAGAGCCGCCCCGAGCTCACGCGGACGATCGGTTCGCACCCGGATCCTGCGGGGCCGGTCGTCCATGAGCTCGCGGATGTCGTGGAAGTCGCCCTCCGCGACCAGACGCCCCTGTGCGAGCAACAGGATCCGCGAACCGAACCGCTCGACCTCCGCCAGCACGTGACTGGACACGACGACACAGCGCCCGTCGTCGGCCAGCTGGCGGAACAGATCGATCGTGCGGACGCGCTGGCGCGGATCCATCCCGTTGAGCGGCTCGTCGAGCACCAGGACATCCGGATCGTGCGCCAGCGCCTGCGCCACCTTGACCCGTTGCCGCATCCCCTTCGAGTAGGTGCGCAACGGCCGCGGATCGGCAGGATCGAGGTCGACCATCCTGAGCGCGTCGCCAGCAGCCGCATCGGGGTCCGCGACGTCGTTCATCGCGGCGCAAGCAGCGACGAACTCCTGTCCGGTAGCCGCGTCGAAGACCGCCTCCTGCTGAGGAACGAGCGCGAGACGACGGAACAGCTCCGGGTCCCCGCGAGGGTCGGCACCGAGGAGCCGGACCGTGCCCTCCGACGGCCTGGTCAGACCACAGACCAGCCGCAGGAGCGTGGACTTGCCCGCGCCGTTGGGTCCCAGGATCGCCGTCATGCCGGGCCCGATGGTGCAGGAGACATCGCTGAGGGCGACGACGTCCTTGAAGGACTTCGAGGCACGCGCGACCTCGACGACCGGGACGTCGGTCGGCAGCCGGCTCGTCGTCACCGTGTCACCTGCAGCCGGTGGTAGCGCCACCGCACGAACGCAGCGGTGCCACCGATCCACATGACCGCGGCCAGCGCGACCAACGGGAGCGCCACGTCGTAGTCGCTGGACGTGCCGTAGACGCGTGCCGTGAACTCCAGCGCCACCGTCGTGACGTCCAGCAACGCCACCGGAGCCGGAGCACCGAGGCTCTCGAGGAGCAGACCGTTCACGAGCGCGCCGCCCGCTAGTAGCCACAGGATGATGAAGCCCGACGCGGTGGCGTGTCGGTCCGTGAGGCTCGCCAACGCCATGGTCAGGCCGGTCACCACCGCCGCGACGACCGTCCCGGCTCCGATGGCACGGATCAGCTCGATGCCGAACCCCACGATCCCATCCGGGCCGGCGTCGATCGCGGCCAGACCGATCAGGAGCAGCAGCGCGGGACCGACCGTGGCGATCGCCAGGAAGCCCAGCAGGGCGGTCGACTTGGCGCCGAGGTAGCTGTCACGCGTCAGCGGGGACGCGAAGTACAGCGCGAGCGCGCCCTCTCGCCGATCGGGGCAGAGGATCGCGGGTGCGCCCAGCGCGGCGAAGAGGTAGACGCTGGGCAGGACGAAGCCGAGGTAGTCCTCGCTGCCGGGTAACAGCAGGTCCCCGATCTCGCGCGGGACCAGGACCGCGACACCCACGAAGACGATCGCGGGGACGTAGGCGATCAACCCGGCGATCACCGGGAGCGCCTTCGCACGAGCTCGGCGCTTCAGACCGAGCAGCCGCCGGACGCTGTGCCAGACGAGGCTGCGGACGGCGGTCTCGGGTCCTCCGCGCACACCCTCGTAGCGCACGAAACCGCGCTCGTGGATGCGCGCCCCGTTCACGCCCGCTCCTCATCCGGCACGGCGAAGAACAGGTCCTCCAGCGAGCGCGTGCGCGGCTCGAGCCGACGCAGTCCGACGCCGGCCTCGATCAGTGCGTCGCGGATCGTGTCGAGGACGGCGTCATCGTGGACCGCGACCACGAACTGGGCCACGCCGACCGCCTCGACCGTGAGACCTGCGCGCTCGAGCTGCGCGCGAACCGAGTCGGCGACGCCGTCGACCTCGATGAGCAGTCGATCGCTGACGGTCTTCAGTCCCTCGACGGGGCCTGCGGCCGCGAGACGTCCGGCGTCGAGCACCACCACGCCATCGCAGATGCGCTCGACCTCGTGGATGAGGTGGCTCGAGACCACGACATGGATGCCGAGGTCGTGACCGATGCGACGGATCAGCGCGAGCATCTCCTCGCGCTGGAGGGGATCGAGTCCGTTGGTCGGTTCGTCGAGCAGGATCAGCGCGGGGTCGTGAGCAATCGCTTGCGCGACCTTGACGCGTTGCTTCTGCCCTGTGGACATCGTCCCGATCGGGCGGAAGCGCTCCTCACCGAGGCCGACGAGGAACAGCGCGTCGCTGGCTCGGGTCACGGCGGCGCGGCGGGGGATGCCGTGCAACTCGGCGATGTGCCGCACCAGGTCCTGGGCCTGCACGTCCGTGGGCATGGCCTCGTGCTCGGGGGCGTACCCGATGCGCATGCGCACATCGGGACCGAAGGTGGAAGGGTCGTGACCGAACACCTCGATGGCACCGGCGTCGGGGCGGTGGAAGCCCAGCACCAGTCCGAGCAGGGTGGTCTTGCCCGCGCCGTTCGCGCCGAGCAGACCGGTGACCCCTCCGGGCACGTCCACCGTCACGGAATCGAGCGCGAGCGTGCTCCCCCACCGCTTGGTGAGGTCAGCGACGCGGACGACAGGTTCCATGGCCGGGCCACGCTACCCAAGGGCGCTGCGAGAGCGCGGCCGCCGCTTCCACGTGGGGATCCTCCGGGAGGGCGCGGGAAGGTGGTCACGCAGGATCTCGTACATCGAAACATCAGCGTCTGATGCTATGATGCCCGGATGCGTACGACGATCCGCATCGACGACGAGCTCTACCGTTCCGTGAAGGAACGGGCGGCGCGCACGGGGCGTACCGTGACGGCCGTGATCGAGGACGCCATCCGGCTCGCGTTCACCGTCCGCCGACCATCAGGAGATCCCGAGCCGACGCCGGTGTTCGGAGGGTCCGGGACGCTCCCGGGCGTTGACCTCAGCGATAACGCGGCGCTGCGCGAGCTCATGGATGGAGACGGGGTCGATGCGCTGCGTTGACGTCAACGTCCTCGTCTACGCGCACCGGCCAGAGTCACCCGACCACGACCGTTACCTCCACTGGCTAGACGTAGCAAGGAGCGCCGACGAGCCGCTCGGGCTGAGTCCGATCGTCCTCTCAGGGTTCCTCCGCGTGGTCACGCATCCCCGCATCTTCCGCGAGCCGACGCCCCTGGAGGTTGCGCTGGAGGCCGTCGCGGTGTGGCGCGCCACCCCGAACGCCCTGGAGCTGACGGCAGGTGATCGCCACTTCGACATCTTCACACGCATGTGCCGTGGTGCCGACGCCCGCGGCAACCTGATCCCCGACGCCTACCTGGCCGCTCTCGCCGTCGAGCGCGGCGCGACGTGGTACTCGGCCGACCGATCGTTCGCCCGCTTCGCGGACCTCGACCACCGCCACCCTCTGGACGATCAGGTCGCGCGCTGAGGGCAGGTTCGAGCCTACGCGACGGGTCCCAGGAGGAGATCGGCGACCCGCTGACGCTGCCAGCCCTGCTGCCCGAGGAGCAGATCGTTGACCTTGGCCCGTCGGTAGTGCCAGTGCGGCTCGGCCTCCCACGTGAAGCCGACGGCGCCGTGGATCTGGATCGACTCCCCGGTCACGTGGATCGCTGCCTCCGCGACCCACGACTTGGCCATGGCCGCGGCGACCTCGCGCTCCGGTCGGTCCTCGTCGGAGGTCCACGCCGCGTAGTGCGCCCCGACGCGTGCGAGCTCGACCGCTTCCAGCATCTCAGCGGCCTTGTGACGGATGGCCTGGAACGCCCCGATCGGTCGACCGAACTGCTCACGCACGTGGCTGTACTCCACCGCCAGCTCCAGCGCGCGCTCCGCCGACCCCACCGTCTCCGCCGCCAGCGCGACGGCGGCGTCGTCCGCGACACGGCGGAGGATCGCGGTCTGGTTGCCGTTCGGCCCCAGCCGCCGCGCAGGCGTCGCGGTCAGCTCGAACCGGGCGAGCTTGCGTAGGGGGTCCATCGACGGGACCGCGGTCGCCGGGGGTCGCTCGACCAGGAAGCCGGCGAGTCCGGTGTCGTCACGCGCGACGACGATCGCCCAGTCGGCGGTGTGCCCATCGGGGACCGTCGGCTTGATCCCATCGAGGATCCAAGCGTCCCCGTCCCTGGTCGCCGTCACGGCGACGGCGGTCAGCGGGTCGCGCGCCCCGACCTCGTCCAGTGCCAGCGTGCCCCTGGTCGAGCCGTCAGCCAACCCAGGCAGCAGGTCGTCGGCACCGAGCGCGCGTGCCGCGAGGGTGGCGAGCACGGCGGACGACAGGTACGGGCCCGGCATCGGCACGCGTCCCATCTCCTCGAGCACGACGACCAGGTCGACCAGCCCCAGACCGAGCCCGCCGTGCTCCTCGGCCACGAGCAGGCCGGTCCAGCCGGAGCCGGCGATCACTGACCACAGCGCGTCGGTGAAGCCGCGCTCGTCGTCGCCGAGGGCGATGAGCCGTTCGCGGTCGATCTCGGCGGCGAGGGTCTTCTTGACCGCCGCGCGGAGGGCTTGTTGCTCCTCGTCGAACGCGAAGTCCACCGCCGCCCTCCCGCTGGCAAGACTGACGTCCGTGTCAGGTACGGTGCAGCCTACTGGACCGGCGGATCTGGAGGCAGTCGCGTGGACTTCGCGCTCACGCCCGAGGACGAGGCGTTCCGCGACGAGCTGCGTGGGTGGCTCGATGACAACCTCCCGGACTTCCAGGACGGCACCGAGATCGTCGACACGTGGCTGCCGCGCTCGTTCGCGCGGCGGCGCGCGTGGCAGAAGCGGCTCCACGAGGGCCGCTGGGCGGCGATCAACTGGCCCATCGAGTGGGGCGGCCGCGAGGCCACCATCATGCAGAACTTCATCTACTCCGAGGAGATGGCCCGCGCCCGGGCGCCGGGGATCATCAACGCGGTCGGCATCTGGCACGTCGGACCGATGATCCTGGAGCACGGCACCGAGGAGCAGGCGCAGCGCTGGTGCCCGGGCATCCTGACCGCGGACGAGATCTGGTGCCAGGGCTTCAGCGAGCCGGAGGCCGGCAGCGACCTCGCGAACCTGCGTGCCACTGCGATCCGCGACGGCGACCACTACGTCGTGAACGGCGAGAAGATCTGGATCACGACGGCGCACATGGCCCACTGGGGGATGTTCCTGCTGCGCACCGATCCGACCGCGATCGAGCGGGGCGCCAAGCACGAGGGCATCACCGCGTTCGTGCTCGACATGAGGACCGAGGGCATCGAGGTCGAGCCGATCCGCGACATCGCCGACGAGCACGCCTTCAACCACGTCCGCTTCACCGACGCCCGCATCCCGATCGAGTCCCGGCTCGGCGACGAAGGCGAAGGCTGGCTCGTCGCGATGGGAACGCTGAGCCACGAGCGCGTCGGGACAGCGGGATTGTCGATCTCGATGAAGTCCGAGCTCGACGAGATGGTCGCGACCGCCCGGGAACTCAACCCCGGGGCGCTGGAGGATCCGCTGCTCCGCGACCGCCTCGCGCGGGCGTACACCCGGGTCGAGCTCACCCGTCTGCTGACGGCCCGGGCGCTGTCGAAGATCCTGAAGGGCCAGCCGAACTGGCCCGAGGTGCCGCTCGCGAAGCTGCAGTGGAGCTACCTCAGCCAGACCCTCGCCGAACTCGGTGTCGACCTGCTGGGTCCCGCAGGCGTGCTGTGGAAGGGCGGACCCGACGCGATCGAGAAGGGTCGGTGGTCACGCAGCTACGTCTACCAGCGCTACACGAGCATCGGGGCGGGCACCACCGAGGTCCAGAAGAACATCATCGCGGAGCGCGCACTGAAGATGCCCTCGAAACGTTCGAAGCGGACCTCCTCGGGCTGAGCGCGGGGCGCACGTGCCGGCGGGGCGCGCAAGGTGGCGTCCACGATCGCGGCGAACAACTCCTCATCCTCCCGGCGCGGGGTCGGGACGTCACGGGGAACCGCCATGCGCCATGCGCGCAGCACCTCCATCTCTGCCGTGCTGGTCACCGTCGCGCTGGCGGCCTCCACGCTCGGCTTCGCCACTGCTCCTCGCTCATCCGCCGAGGGGGATGGCGGCGCGCCGTCCGTCACGGCACCGCGGCGATCGGCCACTCCGGCCGTCGCGACGCTCGCCGGCGCCGACGGCGTCGAGCGCGACCGCGGTGGTCGCGCCAGCGCGCGAGCCGTCCTGGGACAAGTCGACGATCTGCGTGCCGTGAGCGCACCGGGCGAAGCAGCGCGGACCCACGTCGACGCCCTCATGGGGCGTCCTCCGACGGCCACGCCGGAGGAGAACGACGTGGCCGACTCCGACTCCGACTTCACCCCGGTACCCGCGTCGTGGAGGTTCGCGCGACCGGTGCCCGACCTCGACGGCGACGGGATCGACGATGTGCTCGATCAGAGCTTCGACGCCGACTCCGGCGAGTACGCGATCGTCGCCCGGCGGGGGACCGACGGTGCGGAGCTGTGGTCGCTCCTCGCGACCGACAGCGCCGACGTGCTCAGCGAGGTGGTGCCCGACCTCACCGGCGACGGCGCGTCGGACCTGTTGATCTGGGACATCACGTTCGGCGACTACGGCTGCGAGGACGAGAACTGCGATACCTGGTACGCGGATTTCACCTGGAGTGTCCGCGTCCGTGACGGTCGCACAGGTGCAGCGGCGTGGACCACGACCTACCCCGGTAGCTACCGCGACGCCTTCGTGTACGAGGAGGGGGAGTCGACGTGGGGCAACACCTACGACTACCGCTCGGAGTTCGAGGCCGACAACTACTGGGTCGTCCCGCTGGTCGCCGACGACCACGACGGCGACGGTGTCCGCGACCTCATCGTCAACCAGATCGACTTCATCGGAGCAGAGGATCGCCAGTACGCCACCTACGAGGAGCCGCTGCCCATCCGTGAGGAGGGCACGAGCCGCTCGATCGACGTGCACGCCACCGTCTCGCTCGTCGGGGGTTCCGATGGTGAGAGCTTCTGGGAGCGGACCGCCGAGGGCGCGGATGGGGACGCGGTCGCCGTCCCGTTCGGCGACGCGGTCGGTAGCGGGACCGATGAGTTGCTGTGGCTGCGCTTCGGTCACCCCACCGGCGACGCATCGTGCCGCTACCTCGACGTGCTCGTCGTGAACGAGCAGCTCGACTGCACCGACACCCTGGTGGAGGAGTGGACCACGACCGCCGAGCTCCTCGATGGCGACGCCCGCGCCACGGCGTGGTCGTACACCGTCACCGACGGCCCCGAGCAGTTCACCTGGATCCTCCCTGCTGAGGCTGACCTCGACGGCGACGGCAGTGATGACCTGTTCGAGATCGTGGACAGCTTCGACTTCGACAGCTGGGAGTCGAGCACGACCATCACCCCGAGATCAGGCGCCGATGCGTCCGCGCTCTGGTCGGCCGTGACCGAGTGGGGTTTCCCGATCGCGGTCGGCTCCCTGGACGGCGGTGCTGGCCAGGACGTTCTGATCGCCGACTCCAGCTTCGTGGAGACCGAGGAGGACTGGTTCACGCGCACCTCGCTCCATCGCCTGGATGGTGCGACCGGGACCGAGCTGCTCACCACGACGCACGACTCCGACGACCTCGACGGGAGCGGGGGAACGTTCACCGGTCTGTTCCTGGGCCAGGACCTGGATGGGGACGGCGGCGAGGATCTGTGGTTGTCCTCCTACACCATCAACTTCGACACCGGCGCCGAGACCTCGAGGGATCTCGTGGAATCGCTGGCGACGGGTGAACAGGTGTACCTGCTGGAGAGCGCAGGCGACCGCTGGGTCTGGGACCTCACCGACCTCGATGCCGACGGTGACGCCGAGGTGGTGCAGGTCGACCTGGTCTCGACCCGGGTGCGCCTCTGGGACGAGTGGACCAGGGTGCCGGTCGCGCTGGACGTTAGTGCGCACCAGCACGACTCCGGCGCGGCCCTCTGGGCGCTGCCACGACTCGACTACTGGGACGACAGCCTCGCGACCGGCAGCGATGTCGACGGTGTCCCCGGTAGCGACCTCATCGAGGCGCGCGCAGCGAGTGATCCAGCGGGCGTCACCCTGCGCCACGGCGCGACGGCGGACGTGCTCTGGACGCGCTGAGTCCGGTCGTCAGGCGCGGGCGATGTTGACGTCGTCCTGCGGCGCCAGGTCGAGCTTGCGGCCGACGTGCTCCTCGGTCTCGAGCGCCGCGAGCAGGTCGGGATCGGTGGCGGTCGCGTAGCAGCGCTCGCCGGTCGACAGCTCGGCGACGATGACGGCACGTTCCGGGCCGCGATCGCGGCTGTGCTGCACCGTGTAGCTCACCACTTCCGCTGTACCTGTGTAGCGGTCGACGATCTCGCGCTGCGGCTCGGCCTCGAGACGAGCCTCGAGGGCTGCGGCATCGGGTGGCGACAGTGGTCCGGGCTCGGTGCTGTAGGCCGCGTAGACGTGCTTGGTCAGGTGCATGCCGACCCCGGACACGACCCCCAGGGCGCCGGGATCCGCGCGGAGTCGATCCGCCATGGTCGCAACCGAGTGCAGCAGGTAGTTGCTCGCCGGCCCGCCCGCGAACGGCAGACCACCGGTGACCGTCAGGTCCCGGTCGCCGAGCGGGTCGATGCCGAGTTCGTCGCACGCGATCGTGACGGAACTCGAGAAGCAGCTGTACAGATCGAGGTGCGCCACATCGTCGATGCCGGCCCCGACCTGGTCCAGGGTGGCGGCAGCGACCGCCCGGATCGCCGGTGACCGCGATAGGTCCTCGCGGGCGGCCGGGTACCAGGGATCGTTGCCGTAGGCCCACCCACGGAGGTAGACCCGGCGGTCCGGGGGGACACCGAGCGCGTCGGCCTTGGCGTGGCTCGTCAGCACCAGCGCCCCGGCCATGTCCACGTCCATGACCGCGATCGTGTACTTGGTGTACGGGTAACTCACCATCCGGTTGTCCGCCGTCGGTTCCACGAGCTCGGCGGCGGAGCGTTCGAACGGGAACCAAGCGTGCTCGTTCGCCGCCGCGACCGAGGTCATCGGGGCGAACAGCTCACCGATGGAGCGGCGGTGGTCGTCGGGCGTGGTGCCGAGACGAGCGCGCCGCGCGATGTCGTTGAGCGCGAACGTCGTGTACGCCTGCCACACCCCGTGGCTCATCTCGGACGCGTGGGGCATCGCCTCGAACGGCATCTGCTGCTTCTCGGGATGGCGGTGGGACCACGCGGGGCGCTCTGCGGCCTTCTTCAGCACCCGTTTCGTGTTAAGCGCCTCGCCGCCGACGATCACCGCAAGATCGAGCTCGCCTCGCAGGATCGCCTCAGCCGTGTCGTTGACGAGCACCTGGGGGGTGGTGCCGCCGATCCCGGAGTAGAAGCGATGCCGCGGCGCGATGCCGAGCGACGCGGCGAGCCGGGCGACGGGGTCGTCGTAGGGCCACGACATGCAGTAGACGACCTGGAGCGAGTCGACCGCTCCGAGCGCGCCGCCGGTGCCGACGTCGTCCACGGCCTCGCGTACGACCGTGGCCCACATCTCCAGCGGCTCGGGTGCCGGCGGCTCACGCCACGTGCGTTGCGCCACCCCGATGATCAGCGGGGCGTGTGGATCGACCGCCAAGGCGTTCCCTCCTACCTGACGCGTACGTCAGGGTAGTCACGGTCCCGTCCAGGACTCCCGAGGGCTGGCAGGGCGTTGCCCGTGCGTTGCCCGTGCGTTCCCCCAACTTCTCGACCCACCTGCTTGACAAGCGAATAGCTGTTCGGTACATTAGTTCATAACGCGGCTGGGGAGACTGCGACCGGGATGGCAACCACCGACACGATGCGGGCCTACGGGCCCGACTCCGACACCGCCACACCGGTGCCCGACTTCGCCCGTGCCCTCGCCGACATCGATGCGCTGGCCGCGACCGACCCGCTGCTGGTCCACCCCGACGAGCTCCCCGCGGGGCTGAAGCAGCTCCAGGCTCTGTCCAACAAGCTGGGCACCGTGCGGGCACGCTGGATCGCCGCGAGCGAGACCCGCAACTCCAACGGGGCGGAGCGCCACAGCAAGTGGCTGAGCGGCTAGCTGGGGGTCGACGGTGACGTCGCCGCCAAGGACGCCGCCGTCGCCCACACCGTCAAGGACCACGAACCGGTCGCCGAGGCGGCCGGGGCGGGCGAGATCAGCCCCGACCACGTCCGCGTCATCGGCCGCGCCGCCGGACAGGTCGAAGAGGAGCACGAGGCCGCGCTGGTGGACGAGCTCGTCGGCTACGCCAAGGACCACACCCCCGAGCAGACCGCCCACGCTCATCGTCCCAACCTTCGCAGTGGCGACGGGCTTTTCAGACTTCCACCGGATCCGGTGGTTTCGGTCCTGAAACCACCGGACTCCGGTGGAAGTCGCAAAGCACGTCCGCGACCACCAACACCAGCATGCGCGAAGGGCTGTTCACGCCCGAGGTCGCCAACAAGCTGCAGTCCGCCCTCGAGCCCCTCACCGGCCCCGACGGTGACGACGTGCCCGAGGACCAGCGCCGCAGCTACCCCCAACGCCTCCACGACGCCCTCGGCGAACTCGCCGACATCGCCATGGGCACCCCCGGCTTCCCCCACTCGCGCGGGCTACCCACCCAGGCCATGATCATCGTCGACCTGCCGTGGCTGATCACCGAGCACGGCCTCGACCTCGACGAGTACGGGCTGCGGATGCGGTCCGGCCCCGAACCGGCGATCACCTTCCAGGGCCAGCCCATCCCCGCAGAGACCGCGCGGCGGATGCTGTGCGACGCCGACATCTCCCGGGTGATCACCAACGGGCCCTGCCAGGCCATCGACGTGGGCCGCTCCACCAACGCCTGGCCCGCCCCCATGCGCCGCGCCATCTACGCCCGCGACCGCGGACGCTGCCGCCGCTGCGGCCGAGCGGCCCAGACCGCCCACCACATCCGCCACTGGCTCGACCTCGGCCCCACCTGCGTCGACAACGGCATCTCGCTGTGCCTGAGCTGCCACCTCGCCGTCCACGAAGGCCACTGGCGCATCACCCTCCACCCCGACAACTCCGCCACCTTCACCGCACCCCAAGGAGACGTCCTCGAACGACCACCCCCCTGACCCGCCCGCCCCCGCCACCGGCGAGGGCCGACCAAGCACACCCGCACACGACACAGCAACAGCCAGACCTTGACCGCGACGGCTGAAGCCAGGGCCGTCCCGATCCATGACAACTGCACAGCGAACGACCGACGCCGACGGGGCGCGTGTCCCGACGACGAACCAACACGCCGCCGGCATCCGCCCCGCCGACGTCGGTCACCCGCGACCGTGACGACGCTGGCGAGCGGCGGAACGCCGCCCTCGCGTGTGCCAGATGACGGCTAGCCCGGACTTCCGCGTACCAGATGCGACCGAGCCGACCTATCGCGTGACCCTCAGAGATCGGCTCCGGCTCCGTAGACGGTGGGCACGAACGGGACCGCCCCCGCCGGGAGCGACCCGCCGCCGAGCTCGGTCAGGAAGGAGCCGTCGGCGTCCTGGCCGTACGACCTCCACTGCGCGGTGGTCTTCGCGGAGTCGTCGCCCCAGAAGAAGCGGCGCTGGGTGAGGCTGTCGAGGCGGTAGGTGTTGGCCTCGAACCGGTTGCCGCGGTCGGTGTACGCCGCGGTCGTCTCGCCCTGGTCGATGTTCAGCCCGGTGCGGCCCTCGGTGACCTGGATGTCGTTGTGGTGCACGTGGAGGTTGGAGACGACGGGACTGCGGTTGCCGGCCGAGCGCGCCACGATTCCCGAGGGGTTGCCGTACACGAGGTTGTGGAACACCTCCACGTCCGGCGAGCTGCTGACGTAGATGCCCGCGGCGTTGATGACCGGAGACTTGCCAACACCGTTGTAACGCACGACGTTGTCGTAGATGACCGCACCGTGGCTGATCTCGTAGAAGATGCCCTTCTCGGTGTTGTGTTCGACGAGGTTCGAGCGGATCACGGCGTCGTGGTTGTAGACGTCGAACCACGGACCGGGGCCGTCGTTGTGGTGCACCCAGTTCTGCTCGAAGAGGATCCCGGCGGCGTGCTCCGCGAACTTGGTGGCGCCGCCCTCCCAGCTCCACTTGAAGTCGAGGACCGCGTTGTGAGCGATCTCGTTGTGCCGGACCGTTACGGGGAGGCTCTGGCCCTCACGTGGTCCCCAGCGGAAGGTGCCGACGCCCTTGACACCGAGCTGACCGTTGTGGTGCAGGCGCGAGTACTCCAACACGGACCCCGGACCGGTAGAGACGCCCGCCCCGTGGTTCCACCGTGCGGTCACACGCCGGATGGTCCAGTTGGCGCTGTTGATGGCGTTGATCGCCCCGTGCGAGGAGCGGTTCGCGTACTTCTCGACGGTAACGTTGTCGATGGTCACACCGTCGACGTTGGGCCCATCGAACGCGTACTCGACGGCGCTCGCTTCGATGCGGCCGAGAGTCGTCGGATCGGTCCCGACCCAGATACGGTCGGCCGCATCGTCGAGGAACCAGCGCCCCGGCGCGAGCTCGGCCACACTCCCGACGCGCTGCCACCGGGCGTCGTCCACGAACAGCTCGTTGCCGTACGCGTGCCAGGGGTTGCCACCGCTGTCGATGGTGCCGTTGGACGAGCTGGTCTGGGTCTGTCCCTCGACGTACCAGGCGCCGCTGGCGGCCCGCCACGTGATCGCTCCCGCCGACAGGTCGCGTGCGCCGGACAGGACCGTGCCGGGCTGGCCGACGAACGTGTCGCCTGACTTCGGCGTCGCGGTGGCGAGCCGGTGGATGCCGGCGGTCAGCAGGTAGGTGGTGCCGGCGGGGTGGGCGTCGACCACGGTCTGCAGGTCCGTGCCGGGCTCGACGACGACGTCGGCGTCGTAGGTGGGCAGTCCCGTCGGGGCGATGCGATCAGCCATGACCCATCCGTCACCGGTCGGCTCCGGCTCTGGGTCGGGAGTCGGCTCCGGGGTCGGGATCGGCGTCGGTGACGCCGTCTGCTCCGACGCCGTTGGCAGCGCCTGCGCCACCTCGGTGGCGACCCCGTCGTTGACGGCGGCAGGTCCGCCGACCACGAGGACCCCGCTGGGACCATCGAACTCCGCGATACCGGCGAGCTGGACCGGATCGGCGCTCTGTGGCGGCACCAGCAGCAGCGTGCCGTCCAGTGCCGCCGCGAGCGGGCCCGCGGCGAGGCCATCGGGGAAGTCGGCGCCCGTGGCGAGCACGAGCGGTCCCGATCCCACGGACAGCGCCGCGACCCGGAGCGAGGTCTCGTACCGGGTGGCGCCAGCGACCCGATCCACCGCGTAGCCGCGCCTGATCAGCGCATCCGCGACTGGAGCCGGCACGGCTGCTTCACCACCGATCAGCAGCACACGAGCCGGGCGTAGGAGATCGAGCGCCTCCCAGGTCGCCTTCGGGACGTCGGTGTTCACGACGAGGACGGGCCACGGCTCGCCCGACGCGGCGCGTCGTGCCGCGAGACCGGAGACACCAAGCGCGTCGGGCCAGCCGCCCACGACCAACGCGGTGCCGCCCGGCGCGACGTCCAGGTGGCGGGCGACGACGGCGGCGGTCTCGTAGCGGTCCTTGCCCGCGAGGCGGACCACGGCGTCCACGCCCGCCTCGCTCAGGCCATCGGCGACGGCACCGGAGAGGGCGACCTCGCCGCCGAGCACGTAAGCGGTGCGAGCGCCGAGGCGGGCGACCTCCGCGGCGACGTCATGAGCCAGAGCCGTCGAGGGCGTGATCAGCAGCGGGGCGGAGAGTCGGCCGGCGAGTGCGGCCCCGGAGAGCGCATCGGCGGGGTCGTCCGCGCGCGCGATCACCACCGCGTCCGACGTTCCCCAACCGTGGCGGCTGACCGCCACCGCGGTGGCGACCCGGCTGTCCCCGGCGATGCGGCTGAACTCGGCCGCTCGAGCAGCGGGTACGGCGACCACGCCGACCAGCAGTCCCGCCACCACGACGGCAGCGACGGACCGGAGAGTGCTCCAACGCAACGCGACCACGAACCGCTCCCTCGACACCCATGAGGGGGGTGGTCGCGGAACGGCGTGTGGTCACGCCCTCCGTTCACAGCCCGCACGCGAGGCGCGGGACTGGCCTGGTCCTTCGGTAGCCCGGCTGTCCGTTCTGGATCCGTAGCTTTGCACTACCCGCCTTCCGACGGGCTCGCCTTTGTCGGCACCACGCCCCTGTTGCTCTTGCTCTATCGTTGTCGTCAGGCCCGGAACGCTGCTTGAGTCGGCCGTTCGGTCACCGCACGACCCCCCGCCGCCGCCGGGCGAGCCCCGCCAGCAGCAGCAGCGCCCCGAGCGCGGCGATGCCGCCGCCGGTCGTCGGCAGTGGTGCGACAGGGGCTGGGGGCGAAGCAGGTGCCGGGGGTCGTGGCTCCTCGACCGACCCGACACCGAACGCCAGCACCTGCTGGAAGGTGGGGCGGTTCTGCCAGTCCATCGGCGGGGGCACGTCGGAATCGAGCGCGCTGAACGAGATGTCCTGGCTGGACTCGTCGAAATCCCACTCCGAAGGGTCGGTGCCGTGGTCCGCCTCGATGCCGGCCAGCACCTCGTCGAGACTGTCCAGCAGCGCCTGCCGGCACGCGTCAGCATCGCCGCCACCGCAGTAGGTGCGCGACGCCGGGGCGGTGAGGGACTCGCCGAGGAGCTGGCGAAGGTCGCGGTGGATCTGGCCGTGCCAACCGCCGAAGTAGGCGCTGCCACCGGGGCGTGCCCGTTCGGTCAGCGCCAGCGGCACCTCGTCCATCGCCGCCCCCAGGGTCGGGCGGAAGATGGCCTCGGTGAGGGCCGGGAACCACGCGTCGTAGAGCACCAGCGGGGCCTGCACGTCGACCTCGCCGTCGTCATCGAGGTCCCGACGGTGGGCCCCGCCGTCGACCCAGTCGTCGATCAGATCGAGCGCTGCCTCGAGCCGGGCATCGCCGGCGTCGCCGATCACCTGGCGCACGAGACGGTGGACCTCGAGGGCGTAGAGGTCCTGCGTTCCCGCGATCGCCATCGCCCGGGTGAGCTCGACCAGGCTGACCTTGCCGTCATCCGCGGCGCCTCGCAGCACACCGTCCGTGAGCATCGTCACCCGTTGGGTGGGCCCGAAGGCGTACACGTTGTCGGCGGCACGGAAGTCCGGAGCCTGCTTGCCGTTCCAGTTCGTGATGAACCCACTCGCCGGGTTCGTGGCGTTGGGGATCTCGGACTTCTCCAGGAGCCGCACCGGATCCCACGCCGGGTCGCCGCTGATGGGCAGATCCGGATCGACGCCATCTCGCAGCACCGGGTAGTGGCCGGTGAGCTGGTAAGCGATGTCGTCGTCGTGCACCAGGAACCAGTTGAAGCTGTAGCTGAAGAAGTCGACGAACGCGTCCTTGGCGTCCTGGATCGACTCGATGCGGTCGGGGTCGTGCAGCTTGGTGTAGGTCAACGTGGCGTCGACCTCCTTCATGTAGCTCTCGCGGCTGAGCACGAACACGTACGGGACACCGCCGTCGGCCAGGGCGCGGGTCTGCACGATGCCCGCGTGGGTCCGCTCGGTGGTCGCCGAGACGACGACGTCCGTGGGGTCCTCGGGGATGCCCGCCGCCGTCGGCTTCGCGACCCACGTGTCGGTCCGGGTGTGCAACGCCTTGCACTCCCCGTCGTGGAGGTAACCGTCGCTGTCGAGCGTCGCCTCGCCGCCGCCGGTGTCGCACAGCGGGAACGCGCGGATGTCACGGTGGTCGCCGTTGGCGGTGGTCGCGCTCCAGGCGTAGTTCTGGCCCCGTCCGAGGAGCACGTACAGCCCCACACCGGGGAACGCCGCCCCGCGCGCGTGCACGCCCGGGGCGTGGATGTCCAACTCCAGCAGAACCTCGGGCGAGAAGTACCCGACCTGCGGGCCCATCACCGCCAGCGCCTGGCCGGTGTCCGACAGCTGCGAGCCGACGAGCAGGGCGTTGCTGGCCGGGCGACCGGGCCCGAGAGCCAGGGGCCCGAACGGTGTGTCGATGGTCTCGAGCGCCGCGTACGCCGCGTTCACCTCGGCGGCGACGGCCTGCGGGTCGTCAGGCAGCACGACCGCGTCGGGGTCGGGCTCGCCGAGGTCGTCGTTGAACGGGAACGGCGCGTCGACGGTGTGGGGCGCCTCCGGGTCGTCGGCCATGCGGAGGTCGGCCAGGATCTCGCGCGCCTGGGATCGCTCGAAGCCCTCGTCCTCGAGCGCCCCGACGACGGCGGCGTTCTGCAGCTGCGCGCCGCCGCCGGGACTGAACACGGCGCCGATGTTCACGGCCACGGCGACGGTGTCCGCGACGGTCCACGGCTCGGGGACCTGTTGGAGGAGGTGGTAGACGGCGGGGAGCTTCGACTGGTCGAGAGTGACCTCGCCGATGTACTGGTTCACGCCCGCGACGTACGCCTCGACGTCGGCGCGAGCGATCGGGCCGAGTTCGGGGTCGAGCGTCTCGACGCGATCGGCCATCGCGGTCAGCTCCTCCTCGGTGTAGTCGGCGAGCTTGCGCATCGCGAGGTCGTCCTCGATGGTGTCCGGGTCGGGCCCGGTCAGCTCCGACAGCTTGCCGCGACCGAGGTGGCGCAGCGCGTCCATCGCGAACAGCCGGTCCTGGGCGTTCACGTAGCCCGCGGCGTACATCGCGTCGTCGCGCGTGAGCCCGTAGATGTGGGGCACGTCGTAGGAGAGGTCGCGGATGATCACCGCGGCACCGTCCCGCAGCGTCGTCACCTCGCCGACGTCACCGGCGGGGACCCCGAACGAGGCGTCCTTGAACAGCGCGTCGAGGTCGTCGGCCGTGAGGTCCGGCGCGGCCCGGATCAGGTCCTCGTACAGCGCGATCTGATCGGTGTTGTGCGGGGGGAAGTCACCGCCTGCCTGGACCTGGAGGAACTCCGCGTCGGTGAGGTGGTGGCCCTGGCCAGGCGGGAGGATGTTGCGAGCGGAAGCCGCCTCATCACCCTCACGGTACGCCTGGACCGGTGAGTCCTGGCTGATCGCGGCGGCGGGGAGGCTCGCAGCGAGCAGAGCGACGCCGACGAGCGTGAGCAAGGTCCGGGAAGGAGACATGGGCGATCCTGCGGCTGGGGGTCCACGGGATGGACTACGACGTCGGTAGGGCGACTTCCTGCCCAGTGGGTGCAGGTCGACCACCGGCTACCGGGCCGAGATGCACGCGCTCGGTTACCGGGCCTGCCAGTTGGGGGGGCGCTTCTCCGCGAAGGCGCGGGGGCCTTCCTTGGCGTCCTCGCTGGTGAACACCCGGTAGCTGAGCTTCATCTCGATGCCGTACGCCTCCGCCATGTCCACCGCCAGACCCCGGAGGACCGACTCCTTGGTCGCCTGGACGGCGATCGGCGCGTTCTTGGCGATGCGCCGGGCCCAGTCGAACGCCCGGTCGAGCAGGTCGTCCGGGGCGCACACCTCGTTGACCAGCCCCATCTCGTACGCGCGGAGCGCCGGGATGGGGTCGGCGGTCAGAAGCACCTCCATCGCGTGCGGGTAGCTGATCTGGCGCGGGAGCCGGACGGTCGTCCCACCGCCGGCGAACAGGCCCTGCCGCGGCTCGAACACGCCCATGCTCGCGTTCTCGGCAGCGACGCGGATGTCGATGCCCCCGAGCATCTCCATCCCGCCCGCGACGCAGAAGCCGTTGATGGCGGCGATGATCGGCTTGTACATCTCGACGTCGCGGAGCACGGCGAAGGTGGAGTCGGTCAGCGGGAAGCCGTCGATCTCGGTCACCATCCCCTGCGCGATCTCGCGCTGCGCAGCAGTCACCTTGGGGATGAAGTTCTTGAGGTCGGCGCCGGTGCAGAACGTGTCACCCACGCCCGTGATGATCGCGACCCAGGCCTGCTCGTCGTCACGGAACCGTCGCCACGACTGGGCGAGGTGGTGGAAGTGCTCGGCGTCGAGCGAGTTGCGGTGGTCCGCACGGTCGATCGTGATGAGGACGATGTGGCCGTCGTCGTGCGTCTCGTAGCGGATCGCCACGGGGGCTCCTCGGCGTCGGGTACGGGTGGTCGGGATGTTCGGACAGCGCCGATCGGTCAGGCGACGCGTTCGATGACCGTCGCGTTGGCCTGGCCACCGCCCTCGCACATCGTCTGGAAGCCGTAGCGCCCTTCGGTGGCCTCGAGTTGGTTCAGCAGCGTCGTCATCAGGCGGACGCCGCTCGCTCCGAGCGGGTGTCCCAGAGCGATCGCCCCGCCCCGAGGGTTCAGACGCTCGGGATCCGGCTCGAACTCGCGCGCCCACATCAGCGCGATCGAGGCGAACGCCTCGTTGACCTCGATGGCGTCGAACTGGTCCACCGTCATGCCGGAGCGTTCGAGCAGCTTGCGTGTGGCGGGGTTCGGGGCGGTGAGCACCCACACGGCATCGTCCGCGGCGACGGTCAGGTGCCGGATGACGGCTCGGACCGGCAGGCCCAACGCTTCGGCGGTGGCGCGGTCGGCGACGAGCATCGCCGCCGCCCCGTCGCTGATCTGGCTGGAGTTGCCCGCCGTGATGTCGGGCGCGAGATCGGGATCCCAGTGGGTCGCCGGGCGCAGGTTGGCCAGCGTGTCCATCGTGGTGTCGCGGCGGATGCCCTCGTCAGCCGTGATGACCTCATCGGTGCGGTTCCCGTCGGGGTCCTTGCGGGGCGTAGGGACGATCTCGTTGGCGAACAGGCCCGCGGCGGTGGCCTCCGCCGCGCGGCGGTGCGACTCCATCGCCAGCGCGTCCATGTCCTCGCGCGACACGCCCCAGTCCTTGGCGATGTGTTGCGCGACCTCGAACTGGCTCTTGAGCTGTCCGTCGGTGGCAGCGAGGAAGTCCTGGCTGAAGGGCCCCACCCCGCCCCGCGCGTTGCTGCCCATCCCGATGCGGCTCATCGACTCGACCCCGCACGCGATGGCGAGGTCGTAGGTCCCGGCCATCACGCCCTGCGCCGCGAAGTGCAGCGCCTGCTGACTGGAGCCGCACTGGCGGTCGACGCTCGTGGCGGGGACCGACCACGGCAGACCGGCGGAGACCCAGGCGTTGCGGGTGACGTTGCAGCCCTGCTCGCCGACCTGGCTGACGCAGCCACCGATGACGTCGTCGATGCGCTCCGGATCAGCACCGGTGCGGTCGAGCAGTGCGTTGAGGGTGTGCGCGAGCAGATCGGCGGGGTGCCAGCCGGAGAGCACGCCGTCACGCTTGCCGATCGGGGTGCGCACGGCGTCAACGATGACGGCCTCACGGATCTGCACGGCTTCCTCCCGCGGCGAACCCTGACATGATAGTCAGGGTTCTCACGGGCTCCCGACGCCGGAGGTGGGCGGTGCACGTTGCAGGTGCGGTCGCGGTCGTGACCGGGGCGTCGTCGGGGATCGGGGAGGCGACCGCGCTGGCGCTCGCTCGTCGCGGCGCGCGGGTGGTCGGGGTCGCCCGTCGCGAGGAGCAGCTCCAACGTGTGGTGGACGCGTGTCGGACCCACGCCCCGGACTCGGTGGCGTCTCCTGGCGACGTCTCCGACCGCGCGACGTGCGAGCGCGTCATCGCGGACGCGACCGAACGGTTCGGCCGGGTCGACATCCTCGTCAACAACGCCGGCGTGTCGATGCGCCGCCACGTCGCGGAGCAGACCATCGACGAGGTCGAGCGCGTGATGCGCATCAACTACCTCGGCACGGTCTACCTGACCTTGTCGGTGCTGCCGCAGATGGTCGAGCGCGACGAGGGTTGCATCGTGAACGTGACCTCCGTCGCCGGGTACGTGCCCAACCCGCGCGAGTCCGCGTACGCCGCCTCGAAGGCCGCGATCAGCATGTTCACCCACACCGCGGCGGTGGACCTCGCGGACAGCGGTGTGCACGTCGGGGTCGTCAGCCCCGGACCGATCGCGACCGAGATCTGGGACAAGGACGAGGAGGAGGCCGCCTACGAAGGCAAGCTCTATGCCCCGTCCCTCGTCGCCGACGCCATCATCGACGTCATCGAGCACGAGACGGTCCACCTCACCGTCCCGCGCCACTACGGCCTCGTCGGCGCCCTCTACCCCCTCCTCCAACGGCCGATGCGACGGGGCTTGGTGCGCTTCCAGCAGAAGGCCGAGTCCGCACGCGGCTCGATGAAGCGCGACCGGCCTCCCAGCGTCTGACCGACGCCCCGGCCGGTCGGCCGGGGGCGCCCCTTGGCCCTCCGGCCACTGTCTTCGACCGGAGCGGGACGGTGCCACGCTCGTCGGTCCATCCCGGCCGGTCCCGTGAGCGCACGTCATGCCCGACGGTCCGACGGCAGGCTCACCAAGGAGGAGGATGAGCATGTCCGCGACCTACACGCACGAGGAACTCGGTTCGATGCTCGACTCGTACCGACCGGCCGGGACCGACGCCGAACGGCAGGAGTTCGCCCGGGACTTCGCGGCTGCGATCCGGCGCCACATCGAGGCCGAGGGCCGGGACGCGACGCCGGATGATGGTTCCGCGACCGGCGACGTAGAGGACCTCGAGCAACTGGCGATGCAGCTCGGAGAGGCCGACCCCTCGGACACGCGGTTCGACAACCTCGTCGAGAACCTGCGCTCGAGCCTCCGCGCGCACGCCGACGCGTTTCCCGATGGGAGCTGATCCCGTACGGGTGGGTGGTCAGCCCTCCGCACGGTTCCACCGCCAAGGGGAGCATGGGACCCCGCGACCGGGGATGCGTGCTCCCCTCACCGTTGCGGGTCACCCGTGGATGAACGCCCCGCCGTCCACCATGAAGGTCTGCCCGGTGAGGTAGCGACAGGCGTCGCTGCAGAGGAACGCCACGACGGGAGCGATGTCGTCGCGCGGATCGCCCTGACGGCCGATCGGGTGGTCTCGGAGGAACTCGCGGTAGGCGTCGGTCTCCTCGGCGGCGGCACGAGCCCCTCGCTCGCTGGCGGCGGCCGGGGCGACGGCGTTGACGACGATCCCGTCGCGACCCCACTCGCGAGCGGCCGTGCGGGTGAGGGCGCGCACACCCTCCTTCGCCACGTTGTAGGCGCCGTAGCCGGGCATGCCACGGATCCCCGCGGCCGAGACGAAGTTGACGATCCGCCCCCACCCCGCAGCGGCCATGTGCGGGTGGACCGCCTGCATGCACCACAGCGATCCCAGGGCCGCCGAGCGCACGTGGGTGTCGAGCTCCTCCGGCGTGGTCTCCAGCAACGAGCGGTTCGGCGTGAACGTGTGCGCGTTGTTCACCAGTGCGTCGATGCGGCCCCACTCCTCCACAGCACGCGCGACCATCGCCCCGATGCTGTCGCGGTCCATCACGTCCGTGACGACGCCGATGGCCTCACCGCCGGCGTCGTTCACCGCGGTGGCGGCCTCGTGGCAGCGCACCTCGCGCCACTCCGCGATGACGACCCTGGCGCCCCGCGACGCGACGTGCTCGGCGATGCCGCGGCCGATGCCGCGCCCCGCGCCGGTCACGATGACCACGCGACCGTCGAGATCAGGAGCGCCCGGCACCATCGCGGTCATGCCTCCCCCTTTGAGGGGGGAGGGGCCGGCGTTGCCGGCCTGGGGGGTGTGGTCTGATCGGTCATGCCTCCCCCTTTGAGGGGGGAGGGGCCGGCGTTGCCGGCCTGGGGGGTGTGGTCTGATCGGTCACGAGCGTCCCGACTGACGCAGCAGCATGCGTCGGTGCAGTCGCGGCGCGATCGCCTTCACGAGGGGAGCGGCGAGCGCCGCTCGGGCGAGGTTGATATCCACCGGTCCTCCCAGTCCGTCGAGCACGGCGTCGACGACCTGATCGGGTGTCCGCCGGACCAGCCTCGGCGGCATCGGCATCCCTGCCTCCACCGCCTCCAGTCCCATCGGCGTCGGCACCCAGCCGGGGTAGAGCACGTGGAGGTGGACACCGGTCCCGTGGTGCTCGAGGGCCACCGCCTCGGTGAAGGCCGACAGCGCCGCCTTGGATGCGGCGTAGCTCGAGGTCGCGACGGTCGGGGCGCGGGCCGAGTCCGACGAGACGTTCACGATGTGGCCTCGACGTCGCTGTCGCATGCCCGGCAGGACCGCGAGCGTCCCCGCGACGGCAGCGAGGTAGTTGACCTCCATGACCTCGCGGTAGTCGGCGACCGTGGCGTCGATGGCCTCCAGCCGTCGCTCGATCGCGGTCACGTTGAGCAGCAGGTCGATGCGCCCGTGATCCTCCTCGACGTCAGCGAGGAGGCCGGTCCACGCGGACCGATCGGAGACGTCGCAGACGGCGTGCCGACTCGCCCGGCTGTGCGAGCGCAACTCGTCGCTGACCTCGGCCAGCCGGTCCGCGCGGCGCGCCACGACCACGACCGTGGCGCCCCGCCGGGCGAGCGCCACGGCCAGGTGACGCCCGATGCCGGACGACCCACCGGAGAGGACGGCGATGCTGCCGTCGACGTCGACCCGCGCCACGCTCCCGCCTCCCCGCCTAGCGTCCAGGACCCTGGGCGAGCGTAGGGGCGACCGTGACCGCACCGCTGTTCGACCTGTACCTGCCGCAGGTCCACATGGACTTCGCGACGATCCTCGAACGGGTCCGGGTCGCGGAACAGGCGGGGTTCCACACCGTGTGGTTCATGGATCACCTCGCCGCGCCTCTGCTCCCCGACGCGGACGTGCTGGAGGCCTGGACCCTCGCCGCCGCGGTGGCGGCACGGACCGAACGGATCCGCATCGGCCACCTCGTCCTCGCGGACGCCATGCGTCATCCCGCCGTTCTGAGCAAGCAGATCGCGACCGTCGACCACATCAGCGGCGGCCGGGTGGAGCTCGGACTCGGCTGGGGCTCGGTGCCGGATGAGCTGCGGCGCTTCGGCATCACCGACGCCCCGGGCGAGCAACGAGCGGCGCGGCTGCGGGAGAGCCTCACCGTCGTGACACGCCTCCTCGCGGGCGAGACGGTGGATCACGAGGGCGAGCACCTCCGGCTCCGTGGGGCGCTCCAGCGCCCAACGCCCGTGCAGGCACGCGTTCCCATCACGGTCGGGGGCGCGGGCCCCACGCTCACCATGCCCCTGGTGCGTGACTTCGCGGACTGGTGGAACTGCCCCAGCTACGCCGCGGATCGGCTCGACGAACTCCGTCCCCTCGCCGGTGACGCTCGCATCTCGATCCAGCGTCCCATCGCGCTCGCACGCCGGGGTGACGACGTGGCCACGGTCGAAGCCACCGCGCGACGACGCTTCGAGGGGTGGGGAGGTCTCACGATCGGCTCACCGTGGACCGTCGCCGAAGGTCTGCGCGCCGACCTCGCCGCTGGCGTCGAGCGCTTCATCATCCAGTTCCACGACTTCGGACTAGCTCCCTCCGTGGAAGCGTTCGCCGCCGACGTCGTCCCGCTCCTGTCCTGACCCCGACGGAACCCGGACCGTCCCAGGGGTTAACGCCGCTGCTCCCGCGGGCACCAGTAGGTCGTGCGTCCCGCGACGGTTGCGCGCGCCAACGCGCCGTCGCCGTTGGGGCACGTCGGTTCGTCGCTGCCACGCTGGCTGTTGATCCACGTCGGACCCGACGGAACGTGGCCGGCACGCACCGACCGGCGGAGCACGTCGCGCATCGCGCGGTACAGCTCGTCGGTGTCGGCCTCGTCGAGATCCGCGTCGCTACGGGGGTGGAGTCCGGCACGGAAGAGGATGTCGTCGACCAGCTCGTTCCCGAGCCCCGCGATGAAGGTCTGGTCCATCAGGGCGGACTTCAGGCCACCGCGGCGACCCTCGAGCAGGCGACCGAGCTCGTCGCGGTCTACGTCGAGGGCGTCCGGTCCGAGCGGACCGGTTACGTCCGAGAGCGCCTCGGCTGACCGCAGGTAGTGCACCCGGCCGAGCCGCCGCTCCGTGCGGTACGCCAGCCACCCGCGACCGAACCCCAGCGCCACGGCCGCCTGACCATCGGGTTCGTCGTCGTGCCAGTCCAGCGCACCCGTCATGCGGAAGTGCACCGCCAGTCGGGGACCGTCCAGCTCGAGCACGAGCCACTTGCCGTGTCGACGAGCCGCGGTGATCGTGCGCCCCACCAACGACCGGCCTAGACCCTGGGGCGTGGTTCCCTCGAGGATCTCCCCGTCGGGGACCCGGACCGCCTCGACCTCGTGCCCGCAGGCGTGCCGTGCGGCGAGGCGACGATGGGCTTCGACGTCCGGTAGCTCGGGCACCAGCCCCTCCGGGATCGGGTCGCCGAGACGAGGATGCGCTGCTGGAGGGCGGCGGAGGTGGAACGCGCGCCGACGAACGGCCAGGGCGACATCCCGGCCGCGCCCGGTCGCGACCGCGGGACCTCGCGCCAGCGGGACCTCGTGCCCGGGTCGGCCTACTCGCACGGGAGGCTTCGGCCGCCCCCTCCGACGTCGCCGGTTCGGCGTCAGTCGCGAGGGGGGACCTGCCCGATGCGGCGGTAGGCGTCCTCCGGGATGGCCTCGAGGTCCTTGTAGACGTGGTGGACGCACGGCTCGCCAGGCGCGGTGGGCGGGTGCTCGACCGTGACGGGGTACCCGGTCGCTTCGATCGCCTGCATCTCGTTGTTGACCGAGCAGTGGGCGCAGTAGACGGGGAGCGCGTCGCGGTCGAAGGTGCGTGGGGCGCGCTCGGTGAGCGTCAGCAGCGCTCCGTCGCCCTCGTAGCGGCGCTCGTCGATCAGGCGACCGCCGGTGCCGCAGCGGAACGACAGGGTGATCTTCTCTGCGTCCTCGTTCACGTCCACGGTGCCGAAGTTGGCGACCATCATCGAGGCGATAGCGCGGGCGCGGGTGCGCGCCGGCAGGGCGTTCCAGTCGACCTCACCGAAGTTCCGCGGCCGGATGTAGTCGTCGCCGAACTCCCGCAGCGCCTCCTCGACCGCCGGCTCGCCGAGGCGGCGCCCCACGAACGACAGCAGCTGGGCGATCCACGAGATGGAGTAGTCCTGCAGCCGCCGCCACCGCTCGACGGCGGTGTCGAGGTGCGCCTCGGCCGCCTCGAGATCCCCGTCGTGGAGCGCCGTCCGGACCTTCTCCCACTCCGGCGTCGACATCTCCGCGACGCGTTCCTCATCGAGTTCCACGGATCACCTCCGGCCGGTCCTACCGTTCGCGGGGCAACCCGAGCACCCGTTCCGCGATGATGTTGCGCTGGATCTCCGACGTCCCGCCGGCGATCGTCTGCGCGAACGAGCGCAGGTACTGCAGTTCCCACGCGCCCCGCCCGTAGTTCACCCCGCCCTCGTCGTCCGACACGTCGAGCGCGTCGGCGCCGAGCGCGTCGACCCCGGCCTGGTACAGCCGCTGCTCCAGCTCGGAGCCGTAGAGCTTGAGGATGAGGTGCTCGGGGGCGAGTTCGCCCTTGGCCGCCTTCGCGAAGCCCTTGTACCCGAGGAGCCACAGCGCCTGGCTGTCGATGTGCAGCTGCGCGAGGGTGTCGGCCCAGCGCGGATCCTCGGAGAGCCGCGATCCATCGGGTCGGACTTGGTCGAGCTCATCCTGCAGGCGCGAGAGGTTGCGCTCGATGTTCGCGGCCTGCATGACCCACAGCATGGCCCGCTCGTGACCGAGCGAACCAACGGCCATGGCCCACCCTTGGTGCAGGCCCCCGAGCAGTCGGTCGGCCGGCACGTCGACGTCCTCGAAGAAGACCTCGTTGAAGTCGGCGTGGTCGGGATCGGTGAGCTCGGGCAGCGGTCGGCACGTGATCCCGGGCGTGTCCATGTCGATGATGAGCGTGCTGATGCCCTTGTGCTTGGGCGCCTCGGGATCGGTGCGCACGAACGCGAGACAGTGATCGGCGTGGTGTGCCCCGCTGGTCCAGACCTTCTGTCCGTTCACGACGAACGAGCCGTCGTCGCGCAGCACGGCGGTGGTCCGGAGTGAGGCGAGGTCACTGCCGGCATCGGGCTCCGACATCCCCACGCACCAGCTCACGTCGGCGCGCAGCGTCGGCAGCAGGAAGCGCTGCTTCATGTCCTCGTCACCGAAGTCGTACAGGGACGGGGCGATGATGCCAAGACCCTGCGGGTTGTACGACCGCGCGAGGTCGGTACGAGCGAACTCCTCGAAGTACACCATCTGCTGGGTGGGGGCCGCGTCGCGCCCGCCGAGCTCGGGCGGCCAGCCGGGGACGAGCCATCCGGCGTCGAACAGCGAACGCTGCCAGGCCCGCGCCCAGTCCGGGAGGTGGGCGCTCGACTGGCGCGGCGTCGCGGCCATCGCCTCGGGGTCGGGGCGGTGCTCGGCGATCCACGCGCGCAGCTGCGCGCGGAACGCCTCGGTGTCGGCGTCGTACCCCAGTCGCATGCTGGCTACCGTACCCCGACCGCCTCCGAGGTCTGACAGCGACTGCTCAAGTAGGCCGGAGGCCGGTAGCACGACCGACAGTGCTCAAGTAGGCCGGAGGCCGGTAGCACGACCGAGAGGTGAAGGCCGTTGCCGCAACTTCCTCCCGCCGAGAAGGTACGGCCCGGCATATGGAGTCTGCCGGTCCCGATCCCTGACAACCCCCTCGGCTACACGCTCGTGTACCTGTTCGACAGCGATCAGGGACCGGTCCTGGTCGACACCGGCTGGGACGACGACGCCAGCTTCGCCTACCTGACCAAGCGGATCGCCGAGGCCGGCTTCGATCTGGCCGACGTGTACGGGGTCCTCGTGACCCACCACCACCCGGACCACCATGGCCTATCGGGGCGCGTGCAGGCGGCGTCGGGGGCGTGGATCGCCATGCACGCCGACGACGCCGAGGTGGTCACACGGCGCCGTGAGAGCGGCGACGACTGGATCCTGATGACCGCGCACTACCTGCTGGACGCCGGGGCGGGCGAGGACGCGCTCGCGTCGCTGCCACCCGCGGACGAGATGATCGATCACCGACCGCCCGCACCGACGCTGCCCAACCGGCTCATCGCGGACGGGGAGCAGGTGGACGTGCCAGGCTGGGACGTGCGGGCCATCCACACCCCCGGCCACACCCCGGGTCACACGTGCTTCGTCGTGACTGCGGAGGACGTGGTGCTCACGGGCGACTGCGTGCTGCCACGCATCTCGCCGCACATCGGGCTGATGCACCCCGACCTCGACGACGCCGACCACCTCGGGGACTACCTCGTCTCGCTGCGCCGGCTCCGCGACGGCCACGCTTCCGCGGAAGGGTTCCCGGCCCACGAGCACCGCTTCCCCGATCTCGCCGGGAGGATCGACGAACTTCTGGCCCACCACGAGGACCGGCTCCACGAACTGCGCGCGATCCTGGGTGAGGGCGGGGCGCTCACCGGCTGGGACATCAGCGAGCGCATGACCTGGAGCCGCGATTGGTCGGAGATCCACTTCATGATGCGCCGCGCCGCGCTCGCCGAGGTCGTCGCGCACCTGCGCCACCTGGAGCGCATCGGCGAGGTCGAGGTGAACACCGCGTCGAGCCCGACGACCTACCGGATGACCGGCTGACCCGTCCGTGTACCGGTTCTGTCGGTCATGACCGAGCAGAGCGGTACACGGACAACGCGAGCAGGAGGTTGACGGCTTGGACCTGGAGCTGACCGAGGACCAGGTGGCTCTCCGCGACACCGTGCGCCGCTCGCTCGACGGCGACCTCCGCCCGGCCCGCGCGGTCCACGAAGGCGGCGCGCTCGACCGCGACCGGTGGCGTGGCCTGATCGAGCTCGGGACCACCTCGCTGCTGGTCGCCGAGGACCAGGGTGGTCTCGGCCTGGGGATGGTCGAGGCAGCTCTGGCGGCCGAGGAGCTCGGAGGGGTCGCCGACCCCACGCCCTGGATCGCGGCCGCCGTCCACGCGGTAAGCCTCGGCGAGGAGGAGGTCGCGGCCGCCGTCGGGGCGGGTGACACCATCGCAGTGGTCGTGGACGGCGGGGTCGAGCCGGACGCGACCCCGACCGGCGGGACGCTGTCCGGTTCCGTGCGCGGGGTCCTCGGAGCGATGGTCGCGGACGTCCTCATCGCCGTGGCGGAGCCGCACGCGTGGCTCGTCCCGGCGACCGAGCGCGGGGTGACGATCGCGCCCCGCCGCGGCTCCGACCCCACCCGCTACCTGGGGGACATCGACCTCGACGGCGCCGCGGCGCGGGCGCTCGCGCTCGAACCCGACGCGGCGGAGCGCGCGATCCTGAGGCGCGACGCCGCGCTGGTCGCCGACGGCCTCGGGGCAGGCGAGGCCGCCATGACGATGACGGTGGAGTACGCACGCGTCCGGGAACAGTTCGGCCAGCCGATCGGGGCGTTCCAGGCGGTGCAGCACCTCTGTGCCGACATGCTGGTCGACCTCGAGCTCACGCGCGCGGGTCTGCTCCGGGCGGCGTGGGCCGTCGATCAGGCGGACCCGGAGGTGGCACGTCACGACGTCGCGGTAGCCGTCGCCCAGGCTGCGGAGGCGCTACCACGGGTCACCGAGCGCGCCATCCAGGTGCACGGCGGGATCGGGGTGACGTGGGAGCACGACCTGCACCTGCTGCACGCGCGCGTGCTGTCGATGCAGCAGCTGCTCGGGGGCGCGCGGGCCGCCGTCGACCGGCTCGCGGCTGTCGTGGTCCCCCGCCAGTAGCTTCCCGTCGGGGCGCGACGAGAGGGCCGACCCGTGTGCGAGTCGCTCACTCGGCGACAGTTGCTCAAGTACGGGGCGATGGTCGCGGCGACCTTCCCGTTCGCCAAGGTGGGGCTCGAGGGGTGGTCGCTCGCGGCCGAGGCACAGACCGGCTTCGCCGTCCCGATGCACCTGGAACTGGTGACGGTCACCGACACCTCCGCGATCCTGACCTGGTTCACCGGCGACCCGACACAGCCCGACGAGTTCGGCCGCCCCGCCCCCGTAGCCGCGCCGGGACGGGTACTGCTGGGCTCGCAGGCCTCGGGGACCCTCGCGGAGGTCGAGTCCCACGATCCCACCCCGTACCACTACGTCGAGCTGACCGGCCTGACACCCGGGACGACCTACATCTTCGTGGCGGAGTCCAACGGCGTGCCTGCGCTGCGGACCACCATCTCGCCCGCGGGCGCGGTGCTGTCCCCTACCGACGTGGACACCTCGAACGGTGGCCTGTTCACGACCCTCGTGCCGCCGCCGGGAGCTGAGATCGGCCGCATCGCCTGGGTCAACGACCTGCACGTCGGCGAGTCCGTATCGGGTCTCGCCTACAGCGACGACCGGCTCCCCGGTGGGGGCTTCCCGCCCGGGTTCGCCGCCGACCCCGACAACCCGTACTGGCGCTTCATGACCGAGGCCATGACCGCGGAGGCCGCGGCACGAGGTGCGACGTTGCTGCTCGCCAACGGCGACGTCACGGGCAGCGCCGACCCCGCCCAGGTCGGCAACGCCCGGCGTCTTCTCGACGGCTTCGGCACCCTCGGCCGCGGCGAGCAGGGGCCGGATGGTGTCCGGCTGGTGGCTGCCGGCAGCGCCCCGACCTACTTCGTGACCCGCGGCAACCACGACCGTGCCCACGCCGGGCCGGAGTACGCCGACTGCTCCCCGGTCGAGGGGCGCCCCGAGCTGTACGACTGCTACCGCGACACCTTCGCCGCGTCGTTCGTGCCGGGCACCACACGGTTCGCGGTCTCGTTCGGGACCGACACGCACCGCTACCGGTTCGTCGGACTCGACTCCAACGACATCGCGACCGGCGCGGGACAGATGCCCGACGAGCAGATCGACTTCCTCGCGGCCCACCTCGACGCTGGCGAAGCGACGATCCCGCTGTTCCACCACCCGGTCGGCGACCGCGCCACCGTGTTCGCGGTCCCACCGGTGGTCTTCGGCGTCCGGCCGGACCAGGCCTCCGGATTCCGGGCGGCGCTGGCCGACCGCGACAACTTCGCCGGTGTCTACAACGGCCACACCCACCGCAACCTGCGAACCACCTCGACCGAGACCGGCGACGTGCCCTACTTCGAAGGCGGCGCCGTGAAGGAGTACCCGGGCGGGTACACGATCGTGCGGCTGTTCGAGGGCGGCTACATGGTGAACTTCTACAAGTCGTCCACACCGGAGGCACGCGCGTGGTCGGAGCGGTCGCGGGGCGAGTACCTCGGCCTGTACCCCTACTACACCCTCGGCGAGCTCGGGGACCCAACTGGGTCTACGAGATCGACGCCCGCGTCCGCCGTGACGCGAGCGAGCCACCCGCGGACGGGCCCGACCCCGGCGGGGCGCCCCGAGACGGGGCCCCGGGCGCGGGCAGCGACCTCCCGGCCACGGGCGGAGGTGGCCTCGCGGCCGGCCTGACCGCCGTGATGGCCGCCAGCGCCGTCGGGCGCGGTCGGCGCAAAACCCCACCGGACGAGTGTTCGCACTGACGGTTGGTGGTGCAACCAGACGGCCAGGTAGCCTGCGGACGAAGCACCACCTCTGAGCGCCACGAGGCGGCCGGAACGGAGAACGCGGATGACCTACACGATCGCCGAGCCCTGCATCGACGTGAAGGACAAGGCGTGCGTCGAGGAGTGCCCGGTCGACTGCATCTACGAGGGCGACCGGATGCTCTACATCCACCCCGAGGAGTGCATCGACTGTGGCGCCTGCGAGCCCGCGTGCCCCGTCGAGGCCATCTTCTACGAGGACGACGTGCCGGATGAGTGGCAGGAGTTCACCCCCATCAACGCGGATTTCTTCAACGACGACGTGAGCGGTCTGGGCTCCCCCGGGGGCGCCGCCGGTGTCGGTGCCGTCGCCGTGGACCACCCCAAGGTCGCCGCCTGGGAAACCGTCTGAGACGACCGTCGGCCGCAGGCTGATGCCAGATGGGAACCACCGGATCCGGTGGTTCCTGTCATCTCGGAGACGTCTCGACGACCGCAGCTGCTGAAGCTCACGGAGAAACCACCGGATGCGGTGGTTTCCGGGGAACCGGGCAACGCGCCTGCCGGCATGGGCACCATCATCCGGGCATGTTCATGCCGGCGTCGACGCACAGGATCTGGCCGGTGATCATCCGGGCGTCGTCGCTGGCGAAGAACACGGCAGCACCGGTCAGGTCCTCGGGTTCGAGGTCCTTCTGCAGCGCGGTCATGAAGCGCAGCGCGTCGAGGAAGTGGCTGGGAACCTGCTTCTCGGTCGCCTCGGTGCGGGTGATGCCGGGGACGATGCAGTTGACGCGGATGCCGTGGCGGCCGAGCTGGCCCGCCATGAACTTGGTCAGCCCGATGACCCCGTGCTTGGTCTGGCTGTAGCTGAAGCTGCCGACGCCCTTGAACCGCCCCGAGCCCATCGGCGGGATGACGTAGGTGTACGCCGCCCCGGAGCTCTGGTTGATGACCGCGCCCCCGCCCTGCTCCACCATCGTCGGGGCGACCGACTTGATCATGATCCAGGTGCCGTGGAGGTTGACGTCGAAGACCTTGCGCAGGTACTCCAGGCTCTGGTCGCGGTTGTCGATGTCGTAGTACAGGGCGGCGTTGTTGACGAGCACGTCGACCCGGCCGAAGCGCTCGACCGTCGCCGCGACGCACGCCTCGGCCGAGGCCTCGTCGGAGATGTCGGTGCGGACGAAAGTGACGGCGTCGCCACCGCCGAGCTCGGACACGGCGGAGGCGCCCCGCTCCTCGTTGATCTCGGCGATGACCACCTTGGCGCCCTCAGCGAGGTAGCGACGCGCGTACTCCAGGCCGATGCCCTGACCGGACCCGGTGACGATGGCGACCTTGTCGTCGAGCCGTCCCATGGCGTGTCTCCTCAGCGGTTGCGGGTGAGCAGGACGCAGCCGGCGAGGTTGCCGCCACCTGCCGCGGCCACGGCGACCTCGGGGTCGCCGGGTACCTGACGTTCGCCCCCCTCACCTCGCAGCTGCACGATGGCCTCGTGGAGCAGGCCGAAGCCGTGAAGGCGACCGCCTGAGAGCTGGCCGCCCGCGGTGTTGAGTGGCAGCTCGCCATCGAGCGCGATGCGCGTCCCGCCCTCGATGAAGGCGCCCGCCTCGCCGCGACCGCAGAACCCGAGCGCCTCCAACCACATGAGCGTCAGCCAGCTGAAGCCGTCGTACAGCTGGGCGACGTCGACGTCGGCTGGGGTCAGGGAGGTGCGCGACCACAGGTGCGCGGCCGCGTCGCGCCCCGCCATCGTGGTCAGGTCCTCCCACTGGTCCCACGACGGCCGGCCGCGCAGCGCCGTCCCGACGGCGTCGACGGTGATCACGCGATGGTCCAGGGCTAGGGCGTGGTCGGCGACAGAGACGATCACGACGGTGGCGCCGTCGCACGGGGCGTCGCAGTCGTAGAGGCACAGCGGCTCGCTGATCATGCGTGCCCCGAGGTAGTCGTCCATCGTGAGGGGATCGCGGTAGACGGCCTTCGGGTTGATGGCCGCGTTGCGTCGGTCGTTGAGCGCGATCCAGGCGAGCTGCTCTCGGGTGAGCCCGTACTCGTGGGCGTAGCGCTGCGCGTACAGCGCGGTCCAGTTCGCGGCGGAGTACGCCCCGTAGGGCAGCAGCCACTGCAGGAAACCACCCATCCCTCTGACCGCGCTGGACGGATCGGCTCCGCCGCTGGGCAGCCCGATCCCCTTGCGGCCTCCGGAGCCCTGGGCCGTGGCCTCGGTGACCGTGCGGTACACGAGCACGTGGCGAGCGAGGCCCGCCGAGACGGCCAGGACCGCGTCGACGAACGCCGACAGCTGTGCGGGGCCCTCGGGCCCGGCGCGGTGCCAGGACAGCTGCAGGCCCAGCGCGTCCTGCACCGCGGGCGTCCCCGGTCCGCTGAAGCCCTTGGGTGTGCCCATCTCGCCCGGGTAGCTGGCGAGTCCATCGATGTCGTCGCGGGTCAGTCCGGCGTCGGCGATCGCCTCGAGGCACGCCTCGACGGTCAGGTCGAGCTCACCCCGGCCGAGGCGGCGGCCGACCTCGGATTGGCCGATGCCGCTGACGATGGCGCGCCGCTCCGCCTCAGCCACCACCGCCTCCGGTCGGGCGGAACTGTGGCAGGTGCACCTCGCGCTCGCCCTCGCCGATGACCTCGAAGCACACCTCGACGTCCATCCCGATGCGCACGTCGTCCGGGTCGACGTCAACGAGGTTGGTGAGCAGCCGAGGACCCTCCTCCAGCTCGACGAGCACGATCGCGTACGGGTGGCTCATCGTGGGGTTCCACGGCTGGTGGTTCAGCGTGTAGCTGTGCACGACGCCCCGACCGCTGACCGTCTCGACCTCGAGGTCACGCGACAGGCACTCGCGGCAGATCGGCGCGGGCGGGTGGATCCAGGCTCGGCAGTCCTGGCAGCGCAGCAGGCGCAGCTCACCATCGGCGCCGCCGCGCCAGTAGTGCTGGTTGGCGTCGTCCACCTTCGGCGGGACGCGGAAGACCGCGGGTTGGCGGAACGTGTGGGTCACGGGACGCCCGTCACCAGGAGCGCGCTGAACATGTCGCTGGCGGCGCCTGACGGCCCGACGACGCCCCTGGCGGCGTTGCCGATCCTCGACGATGCGCTGCATCGCCTCCGGTCGGCGCCTTGCCAGATGACCCTGTCGGCCTCGTCATGCATCCACCGGACATGTCCAGCACACTCCTAGTCTGCCTCGGCCTCCTCGGCCTGCTCGAAGCCGCGCCGGGCTGGTTCGATGGCCGCGCTGGCGGGCAACACGCCGAACGCCGGCTGGGTCAGCGCGAGCGCCTCGACGATGTCGGCCCACGTCGCGCCAGCCTCGGCGGCGAACTGCGCGTGGCGCGTGACGCCGTCGGCGTTGCGGGCGATGGCGAGGCAGACCATACGGATCAGCTCGTGGGTCCGACGGTCGAGGCTGGTGAGGGACTGGATCGACTCGAGCCACGCGACCTGCGCCTCGTGCAGCTCGGGGGCGACCTCGTGCAGCGGTCCCTCGTACGGGAAGGTCCAGTCGTCGGCCACGCGCGGGCTCAGGCGCGGTGGATCAGCGTCGTGATCGCGGTAACGACCTTCTCGCCGCTCTCGTCGAGCCAGTCGGTCTCGGTCACCACGAACGTCATGGTGCCCGACGACCCCTCCTTGGAGTAGACGTCCTTGATCGTGCCCTGGCTGGTGAGCTTGTCCCCGACGAGGACGGGGCGGTGGTAGACGAACTCCTGCTCACCGTGGAGCACGAGACCGCCTTCCTGCATCAGTGCTCCGATGGCGTGCATGACCGGGTTGACGTCGCTGGATCCCTCGGGCTGGATCTCGGGGTAGGCGCCCATGTGCTGGAACGCGAACGCGTAGGTCGGCGGGGCGGGGATGGCGTCGAAGCCGGCTTCCCTCGCGGCGTCGGGGCGCTGGTAGATCGGCGACCCGTCGGTGATGGCCTCGGCGAAGTAGCTGACCGGCCCACGCTCGATCACCACCGCCTGCGGCGGGGTCGGCTTGCCGATGAGCTCCCGTGCGTCCGCCACGTGATCCCTCCGCTGATCTCACGACCCTGACATGACCGTCAGGAACGCGAGCTACAGTAGCCAGCCCCCGAGACCCGTCGCAAACGAGGTGCTGAAGCAGCGAAGCGGTAGCACAACTCGATGGTGCTGAATCAGCGAAGCGGTAGCACAACTCGATGGTGCTGAAGCAGCGAAGCGGTAGCACAATTCGAAGCGGCGGGTCGCCTCCCGCGAGGATGGAGCACGCGCATGGGTCTGTTGGACGGCAAGGTCGCGATCGTCACCGGGGCCGGACACGGCATCGGCCGCGGCGAGGCGCTCGAGCTGGCGGAGCAAGGAGCCAAGGTCGTCGTCAACGACCTCGGCGTCGGCGTCGCCGGCGAGGACAGCGACGAGCGCCCCGCCGAGACCGTCGCCAAGCTGATCCAGCAGCGGGGCGGCGAGGCGGTCGCGGACCTCGAGGACATCGCCGACTGGGAGGGTGCGGGGCGGCTCGTCCAGCACGCCATCGACGAGTTCGGACGTCTCGACATCCTCGTCAACAACGCGGGGATCCTGCGCGACTCGATGATCGTGAGCCTCACCGAGACCGACTTCGACGCCGTGGTGCGCGTGCACCTCAAGGGAACGGTCGCGTGTATCCACCATGCGGCGGCGTACTGGCGGGCGGAGTCGAAGGAAGGCCGCCAGCCGCGTGCGGCGATCGTCAACACGGTCTCGAGCGCGGGCCTGCAGGGCAACGTGGGGCAGGTCGCGTACGGGGCGGCGAAGGCCGGGATCGCCGCGACCACCGTCATCGCGAGCCTGGAACTGGCGCGCTACGGCGTCCGCGCCAACGCCGTCGCCCCGGGCGGCTTCACCCGCATGGTCGGCGTTGCTATGCCAGACATAGAGGTCAAGGAGCCGGAGGAGTTCGACGAGTTCGACCGCATGAGCCCGGGCAACTCCGCCCCGATGGTGGCCTGGCTCGCCTCCGACGAGGCACTGCACGTGACGGGCCAGGTGTTCCGAGCGGTCGGCTCGTCCATCGCGCACTACGAGCCGTGGAAACTCGGCGCCGAGATCACCACCGAGGATCGGTGGGACGCCACCAAGATCGGCCCCGAGGTCAACGCCACGATCTTCCGCTCCCGCGCCCCCGGCCTGAAGATGCCCTGACTCTGGCGACGGCACGGATGCGCAGTCACCAAGCTCGGCGAGACGGTCCGGATCCCCGTGCAACCAGAGCGGCCGAGACCGCGCTCTCGGCCGCGGGTGGCCGCCGAGGTCTGGATCGACGGCGCGGATGCGCCGTCGCCGAAGGAAAGATCAGGCGGGGGTGAAGAAGGGCAGGACGAGGTCGTCGGTGTGGGCGCGGAAGGTGACCTGCAGGGCCATGCCGACCTCGAGCGTGTCGGGGTCGGCATCGACGATGTTGGTCTCCATGCGCGGGCCTTCGGCCAGCTCGACGATCGCGGCGACGTACGGGACGCGTTCGGGGAACGGCGGCAGGTCGTTGCGGTGCACCACCGAGTAGGTGTAGAGGCTCGCCGTTCCTGACGCCTCGACCCACTCGACGTCGTCCGACCAGCACGTCGGGCAGAACGGACGTGGGTAGAAGTGGTGCTCGCCACACGCCCCGCAGCGCTTGATCAGCAACCTGCCATCGGCGGCGGCGTCGTAGAACGGCTGGGTCTCGCCGTCGGGGGTCGGGACGTCGAACCTCATCATCCGCGTGCTACCGCCTTCGGCTGCTTGAGCACATCCGCGTGCTACCGCCTTCGGCTACTTGAGCACATCGGCGTGCTACCGCCCTTCGGCTACTTGAGCACAGCGCACGCGCTCAGCCGCGTGAGGGGAGCGCGGCGGTAGCCGAACCGGTCACGACCGCGACGCCGTCGTCGTTCACCAGTTCGACCTCGAGGTCGACCAGGTTGTCGTCGCCGTCCTTGCGCTTGTCGGTGACCTTCACCTTCGTGCTCAGGGTGTCGCCGGGCCACGTCTGCTTGGTGAAGCGCACGCCGTACCGACGCAGGTTCGCCAACCCGACGTAGTCGGTGATCGCGCGGCCGAGCAGCCCCATCGAGAACATGCCGTGGCCGAAGACACTGGGCAGCCCCGCGGCCTGAGCCTTGATCTCGTCGTGGTGCATCGGGTTGAAGTCCCCGGATGCTCCCGCGTACCGCACGAGGTCGGTGCGTGTCAGCTCGTGGCTGATCGGCGGCGCCTCGTCGCCGACGTTGACGTCCTCGAAGTGCAGCTGCTCAGCCACGCGCCCGCTCCGGTCACGCTCCGACGTCCGCCGGAGCAGTGTGGTTGGTATCCGTTCCCTGACACGGGTGTCAAGTTGCACGACGAGAGCGGCACCCAGCGTGCGCCACGGTTGGGCGCCGTTCTCCTGTGACCTCACCGCTAGCGTGTCGGCTCCGTCGATGGGGAGCTGCGTCGTGGACGACTTCACCGCCATCGAGTACCGCGTCGACGAGCACGTCGCCTGGGTCACGTTGAACCGCCCCGACGTGCTCAACGCCTTCGACGCGACCATGCGCGACGAGCTGCGGACGGTGTGGCGCACCATCCGTCGCGACCTCGACGTGCACGTGGCCATCCTCACGGCCACCGGCGACCGTGCCTTCTGCACCGGGATCGACCGGGCCGAGATCGCAGCCGGCGGAACCGCGGATGCTCGTGTGGGTGAGGTGGGAAGCAGAGCCAGCTACGTCCACTTCGACGACCCCGGCGGGATCATCGGACCGAAGTCGAACGACCTGTGGAAGCCGATCATCGCGGCGGTGAACGGCATGGCGTGCGGCGGGGCGTTCTACCTGCTCGGCGAGGTGGACATCATCCTCGCATCCGAGAACGCCACCTTCTTCGACCCCCACGTCACCTTCGGGATGGCGAGCGTCTTCGAGTCGATCCACATGGCCCAGCGCATGCCCCTCGGTGAGGTGCTGCGGATGCAACTCACCGGCAGCCACGAGCGCCTCAGCGCACGACGTGCCTACGAGATCGGCCTGGTGAGCGAGGTCGTCTCGCAGGAGGAGCTCCCCGTCGCGGCACGGCGGCTCGCGAGGATCATCGCCTCGCAGCCAGCGCTGGCCGTCCAGGCGACGGTCCGATCGGTGTGGACCGCGTGGGAGATGGGACGTCGGCAGGCACTGGAGCAGGGGTGGGCGCTCATCGCGGCAGGGACCAGCGAGGAGGCACTCGCGGCCGGTCAGGCGCGCTTCGCCTCGGGCGAGCGCGTCGAGTGGCGGCTGCGGTGATCCCCCAGCCGGCCAGGACCACGAGGATCAGGAGGGACGGATGAGGAAGGCCGCGATCGTCGGCGCCGCACTGAGCGACGTCGGCCGGGTCGATGACCAGACGCCCTTCCACCTCCACTACCAGGCGTCCAGAAGGGCCATCGAGGACGCGGGGCTCGGCAAGCACGACGTCGACGGGTTCATGTCCACCGGGATGGGGTTGCTGCAACCGGTCGAGGTCGCCGAGTACCTCGGCCTGCGTCCCACCTACGTCGACTCGACCGGCGTGGGCGGATCGACCTGGCTCGTGATGCTCGAACACGCCGTCGCGGCGATCGAGTCCGGTCTCGCCACCAACGTGCTGATCGTCTACGGCTCCACCGCCCGCGCGGATCTGAAGAAGGGGCTGCGCACGGCCAACCTCAGCTTCGGGGCGCGAGGGCCGGTGCAGTTCGACACGCCGTACGGGTTGAGCCTCATCGCGAAGTACGCGATGACCGCGCGCCGGCACATGCACGAGTACGGCACGACGATCGAGCAACTGGCGAACATCGCCGTCGACTCGCGCTACAACGCGGGTCTCAACCCCGATGCCTACTACCGCGAACCGATCACCGTCGACGACGTGCTCGAGTCGGAGATGATCGCCGACCCGTTCACCAAGCTGCAGTGCTGTATCCGCTCCGACGGCGGCGGGGCGATCGTGGTCAGCACGGCGGAGCGCGCGCGTGACCTGCGCCAGCCACCGGTCCACGTGCTCGGGACCGGCTCCACGACGAGCCACACGACCATGAGCCAGTGGGAAGACTTCACCCTCTCGCCCGCAGCGAGATCGGGCAAGCTCGCCTTCGACCACGCCGATCTGCTTCCCGGCGACGTCGATGTGTGCCAGTTCTACGACGCCTTCACGATCATGGTCCTGATGACCTTCGAGGCGCTCGGCTTCTGTGAGCGCGGCGAGGGGGGGGCGTACCTCGAGGGCGGCACGATGCGTGTCGGCGGAGCGATGCCGACCAACACCGACGGCGGCGGGCTGTCGGCCTGCCACCCGGGGATGCGTGGGATGTTCCTGCTGGTCGAGGCGGTGAAGCAACTGCGGGGCGAGGGCGGCGACCGCCAGGTGCCGCATGCCGAGGTGGCGTGCGTCAACGGGACCGGCGGCTGGTTCTCGTCGGCATCGACGATCCTGCTCGGCAGCAACGCGACGCGGGACTGAGCGCCCTGCTAAACCTGGCCCCCCGAGCAGGGGGACGGGAGGTCGTTTGTGGTGCTGCGCACGATCGTGACCGCGACGCTGGGCGTGATGGCGCTCACCGTCGGGGCAGCCGTGGCGGTGGAGCCGGCTGCTCACCGCCTGCTGCTGTGGGACGACGACGAGGGCGATGCCGTGCCCGTCGATGCCTACGTGGTGGAGCCGGACGCGACCAGCCACCCGCTGGGGGCCACCGAGGCCGTGGCCTGGACACCCGAGGGTGGCGAGGTGATGGTGCTCGGCGACGACGAGGTGAGAGCCGTCGACCTCGGCACGGGAGACGAGCGTCTCGTCGCCGATGTCCGGGGCTCGGTCTCCCCCGACGAGCGTCACGTGGCGTACGCCCAGACGGTCGGCGAGGGTCCCGATCGCTGGACCCAGATGTACGTCAAACCTGCCATCGGTGGCGAGCCGGTCGCCGTCGGGGCGTTGGTCCCCGAGTCCGCTCCCGTCTCCCGCCCCGTCTGGGATCAGCAGAGCCACCGCTTCGCCTGGATCGGCGACGGACCGGGGGTGTGGCTGGCCGACGTCTCCGGACAGGCGCGACGACTCACGGGCCCGGATCTCGACGCCCAGCAGGTGGCGTGGTCCCCTGAGGCGGACGAGCTCGCCTTCGTCGCCGCGCCCGACGGCGCCGACGCAGGGACCAGATCGGAGCTCTACCTCGTCTCGACCGACGGCGACGAGGTCTCGAGGCTGAGCAACATCGGGGCGGACGGCGGCTCGGTGCGTCCCGAGGTCGCTCCCGCCTGGCACCCCGACGCGTCGCGCATCGCCGTCGCCACGCGCGAGCCGACCTCCGGGTACGGACTCACCGTCGTCGGAGCCCACTCCGGTGAGGCGGTTCCGATCTCGGATCACGCCGACGCGTCGCGGGGCGGCCGTCTGAGCTGGACCCCGGACGGGCTGCAGCTCGCGTTCGATGTCGCTGCGGACGATCCCGACTGCGACTGCACGCGCTGGGACACCTGGGTCCTCGACCTCGCCGAGCAGGCCCGCCACAGCGTGGATGCCGACGGAGATACCACGGTGACGAGCAGCGAACGGCACCCGGTCTTCGCCCCGGGCATTACCCGGCGTCGCGCCGGCGTGACCCGCATCCAGACCGCCGTGGCGATCTCGCGGCACACGTTCGATGCTGCCGACGTGGCGGTGCTCGCCCGGGCCGACCTCTACCCCGATGCTCTGAGCGGCGCCCCGCTGGCCCACGCTCACGACGCCCCGCTGCTGCTGACGCCCACCGGCCACCTCGATGGGGAGGTCGCGGCCGAGCTCGTCCGGCTGGGTGTCGAGACGGTGTTCCTCCTCGGCTCCGAGGCTGCGCTCACGTCGGAGGTCGTCGACGACCTCGAGGAGCTCGGTATCACCGACGTGCGGCGACGAGGTGGCGCCGACCGCAACGGCACGGCGCGGCTGGTCGCGAAGGAGCTCGGACCATCCGACCACGCCTTCATCGTGGAGGGTCGCGACCCGGACCCGACCCGCGGCTGGCCGGATGCCGTGAGCGTGGCGCCCCTCGCCGCCTTCGTCGGCTCACCGGTCCTGCTGGTCGAGACCGACCTGCTCCCCGACGAGACCGCTCGGGCTCTGGACGAGGTCGGCGTCGAACGAGCCACGCTGATCGGTGGACCTGCGGCGATCGGTACCGACGTAGCCGACGAGATCGAGGCGCGAGGCATCACGGTCGACCGGCTCGCCGGCCAGGATCGCTACGCCACCTCGATGGAGGTCGCCGAGGCCGGTACCGCCGTCGGTCTGGATCCGGCCCGCTCGTGGTTCGCCACGGGGCGCGACTGGCCCGATGCGCTGGGAGCCGGTCCGGCGGTCGCAGCGACCGGCGGCGTCCTCGTGCTGCTCGACGGCTTCGACCTCGACGGCAGTCCGCACGTCCGGGCCTGGCTCGACACCGTCGACTTCGAGCGCATCGTGCTCGTGGGTGGCCCCGATGCCGTCGACCCTCGCGTCGCCGTCGAGATCGAGCGCCGGGCAGGGCCGTGAGGCGCCCCGCTCCGTGGAGACCTGGCCTCACTGGTGAACATAACTCTCCACGAAGCGGCGTCGGCGGTCCGCGGCTAGAAGAACGGGACTAGCCTGGGTGCGCCCCCGGACCGTTCGACACCCGGAGCTGTCAGATGGCCATCTACGACCACACCGTCCGCACCCTGTCCGGCGAGGAGACCGACCTCGGTGAGTACCGCGAGAAGGCGGTCCTGATCGTCAACGTCGCCTCGAAGTGCGGCTTCACCCCGCAGTACGACGGCCTGCAGTCGTTGTACGAGAAGTACGCCGATCGCGGGTTCGCCATCCTCGGCTTCCCCTGCAACCAGTTCGGCGGCCAGGAGCCCGGCACCCACGAGGAGATCGCCGAGTTCTGTCGCGTGAACTTCGGCGTGAGCTTTCCGCTGTTCGAGAAGGTCGAGGTCAACGGCGAGGGCGAGCACCCGCTGTTCACCGAACTGAAGCGCACGCCCGACCACGAAGGCAAGGACGGTGACATCTACTGGAACTTCGAGAAGTTCCTCGTGACGCCGGGCGGCGATCAGGTGACCCGGTTCCGCACGACCGTGACGCCTGACGACGAGGGGTTCGTGAGCGCGATCGAGGACGCGCTCCCGAGCTAGGAGGGCTGTGCGCCACAGTGGCGCACAGGCCTCCTAGATCAGTAAGGCAGCAGGTCGTCGACCGCCACCTCGAAGGCCCCCAGCGCCGTCGAGGCGATGCTCGCCCCGCCCGAGACGAGGTCGGGATGCCCGTAGCTGCCGTCCGGTCCGAGCGAGTAGCGCTCGATGCGGTTGGCGTCGAGATCGACGAACCAGTACTCGGCAACCCCCGCCTGTTCGTAGACGCGACGCTTGCGCACGAGGTCATGCCGTCGCGTCGACGGTGACGACACCTCGACGACGAAGCTGGGCGTGACCCGGACGGGGTGCTCGATGCGCTCGTCGGTCGGGACCCAGAAGACATCCGGTTGGAGGGTGTGGTCGCCGAGCGCCACGTCCAGCGGCGATAGGCCGGTCTGCCCCACGTGCGCGTCCTCGTACGACCGGAGGCGCACCGCTAGCTCCAGCACGACACGCTGGTGTGCGGGCGTCGCGGAATCCGAGACGACGTCCGCCATCGGGTCGTCGACGGGCTGACCGTCGATGTAGAGCCAGCCGTCGATGATCTCGCGGCGGACGTGGTCCTCGGGCGTGCGCCGCGACAGCTCCTCGTAGGTCCACGGACCCTTGCCGCTGCGCGTCTCGGCGACCATGACGACCTCCTCGCCCGTTCGTTCCGAGGCTACTCCCCTCGGTGCGGATGAGCCGTCCGCACACCGGGTCCCTGTGGAGTCCGCCGCGGAACGCGATAACCTGACACGGACGTCATAGACCGCGGGTGGGAGGCGAGGCTGTGCAGCCCGAGGACCTGATCCTGATCAGCGTGGACGACCACGTGGTCGAGCCCCCCGACATGTTCGATGGCCACGTCCCGGACCGGTTCAGGGACCGCGCCCCGCGCGTCGAGCGCCTCGACAACGGCGACGACGTGTGGGTCTACGAGGGTCAGCGCATCCCCAACATCGGTCTGAACGCCGTCGCCGGCAAGCCCCCCGAGGAGTGGGGCTTCGAACCCACCGCCTTCGATGACATCCGCGATGGCTGCTACGACGTCGACCGTCGTGTCGCGGACATGAGCCTCAACGGGGTACTGGCCTCCATGTGCTTCCCGAGCTTCGTGCAGTTCTGCGGTCAGCTCTTCGCCCGCACCGAGGACAAGGAGCTGGCGCTGACGATGGTGCGGGCGTACAACGACTGGCACATCGACGAGTGGGCGGGCAGCCACCCGGACCGGTTCATCCCCCTGACCATCCCGCCGCTGTGGGACCCCGAGCTGATGGCCGACGAGGTCCGCCGCGTCGCGGCGAAGGGCTGCCACGCGGTGACGTTCAGTGAGAACCCCGAGAAGCTCGGATGGCCCAGCTACCACAGCGAGCACTGGGACCCGTTCTTCCGCGCGTGCAGCGAGGAGAACGTCGTCGTCTGCCTCCACATCGGCAGCTCGAGCCAGCTCGTGATGACCGCCAAGGACGCCCCGATCGACACGATGGTCGTGCTGACCCCGATGAACTCGATCCAGGCGGCGACCGACATCCTGTTCAGTCCGACCCTGAGGAGGTTCCCCGACCTGCGCTTCGCGCTCAGCGAGGGCGGCATCGGGTGGATCCCCTACTTCCTGGAGCGCGTCGACTACGTCTACCAGCGCCACTCCCCGTGGACGCACCAGGACTTCGGCGAGAAGCTGCCCAGCCAGGTCTTCCTCGAGCACTTCACCCTGTGCTTCATCGACGACCAGCACGGCATCGACGCCCGCCACGCCATCGGGGTCGAGAACATCACCTGGGAGTGCGACTACCCCCATAGCGACTCCTCGTGGCCGCACTCACCCGAGCTGGTGGCCAAGCAGCTCGACGGGGTACCCGACGACGAGATCAACGCCATCACCCACGGCAACGCGATGCAGCTGTTCAGCTTCGACCCCTTCTCGGTGCGGCCCCGCGGGCAGGCGACGGTCGGGGCGCTGCGCGCCGAGGCTGGCGACGTCGATCCGACCACCCAGGTCAAGCGCAGCAAGGCGGGTGCCCAGGACGGGTCGGTCGTGGGGTTCGAGGACCTCGTGAAGAAGATGAGCAAGCGCGACTGACTACCCTGGTCACCGTGGACCGAACCAGCGCCCCCTCGTGACCGACGTACCCGCCTACGAGCGGGTCGTGGCGATCGCCTCGTGCGGTTCCCGCTGGGAAGCCGACCTGAAGTGGTCCCTCCTCGACGCCGAGGGCTACCGCGTCACCGTCGCCAGTGACGATGCCGGCGGCCTCCACCCTGAGCTCGCCTACCTCGCCTGTGCGTACCGGCTCATGGTGCCCGAGGGCCAGGCGGAGTCCGCCCGTGAGCTCCTCGATGCGATCGAGGAGAGCTCCGCGGAGTTCGAGGGCTCGATCGAGCCCATACGGGCGTCGCGTGGCTGGTGGGCGGCTATCGCGGTGCTCATCATGACGGTGCTGGCGTACCGGATCTGGTTCCTGCTCACGGCGGGCTGACCGTTCCGCACAGGGCGCGCTAGCGTTCGTAGCCGCCGTCTGAGGGGCACCCCACACCGATGCGCATCCTCATCCTCTCCCGCAACGCGGGCCTGTACTCCACGAGCCGCCTGCGGCAGGCGGCGGAGGAGCGCGGCCACGAGGTGCGGGTCATCGACTACCTGCGCTGCTACATGGACATCACCTCGCACCGCCCCGCGGTGCGCTACGCGGGACAGGCGCTGACGGACGCCGACGCGATCATCCCCCGCATCGGCGCGCCCCACACGTTCTACGGCACGGCGGTCGTGCGCCAGTTCGAGATGATGGGCGTGTACCCGGCGAACGAGTCGCAGGGGATCACGCGCGCCCGCGACAAGCTGCGGGCCCTGCAGCTCCTGGCACGCGAGGGGGTCGGCCTGCCGGTCACGAGCTTCGCCCACAGCGCCAAGGACATCGACGGCATCATCGACATCGTGGGCGGCGCCCCGCTCGTGGTCAAGCTCGTCGAGGGGACCCAGGGCATGGGCGTCGTCCTGGCCGAGACGCGCAAGGCCGCGGAGTCGGTCATCGGCGCGTTCCGACAGCTCGACGCCAACATCCTCGTGCAGGAGTTCATCAAGGAGGCGGGCGGCACCGACATCCGCGCGTTCGTCGTGGGCAACCGCGTCGTCGCCGCGATGAAGCGCACGGCGGCACCCGGAGAGTTCCGATCCAACATCCACCGGGGGGGCAGTGCGAGCAAGGTCATACTCACGCCCGAGGAGCGCGCGGCGGCCAAGCGCGCGGCGAAGATCCTGGGCCTCGACATCGCCGGTGTGGACCTGATGCGCTCCAACCACGGACCCGTCGTTCTCGAGGTGAACTCCTCCCCCGGTCTCGAGGGGATCGAGACCGCGACCGGCAAGGACGTCGCCGGGGCGGTGATCGAGCACATCGAGAAGAACGCGCGCCCCGGCCGGACTCGCTCGCGCGGGAAGGGCTGACCCGGGTCGAGCTCACGACCTCGTGGATCCACCGTCGGGACCGGCTGGCAGCGGGGTTCCAACGCGGTCGTGCCACGCCACCTCGTCGAGCGCTCGGCGACGGCTCGGGCCCAGCGGCTCGGCCGGGTACCCCAGCGGGATGACCGCGACCGGATCCCAGGAGGCCGGGGCGCCGGTGGCCTCACGCAGCTCGTCCGGCAGGTACGTCGCGAGTGTCGTCAGGACCGAGCCCAATCCTTCGGCCGTGGCGGCGATCAGGAGGTTCTGCACCGCGGGCCAGATCGACGGGCCCGCGTCGCCGGCTCCGGCGGCATCACGGTCGAGCAGGACGACGACCAGCGCCGGCGCCCCGCCGTAGCCGGCGCTCGCCGCCTCGTCGACGTCGACGAACAGCGCCGGTGGTAGCGACGCCTCGGCGTGCGATCGCGCCCCGCCCTCCCAGACCTTGCTCGTGATCCCCGCGATCCGCGCTCGCGCGTCGCCGTCCTCGACGACGACGAACCGCCACGGCTGGCGGTTCTCGGCGCTCGGGGCGCGCGTGGCCGCGGTGAGCACGGGGCGGAGCAAGTCCCACGGGACAGGATCGGGCCGGAAGTGACGGCACGCCCGCTGGCGTGCCATCACCTCGAGGAGGGTCGACGTCATGGCCGCATCCAACCAGGGAGGACGATCGCTCGCGCTTTAGGATGAGGCTCGTGATCATCGATGGGTGGGTCAACCTGTTCCCGGCGTCGTTCGGTCGTGCGTGGAGTGCGACCTCGGAGAACCGCAGCGTGGGTGAGCTCTTCGGCGGTCGTACCGGCGAGGGCAGCGAGGTGCACGCTCTGCTCGCCGACATGGATGAGGCGGGCGTGGACCGCGCCATCCTCACGCCCGGCCTGTCGGGTACGGGCGACCAGGCCGGTCTGCCGACGCTGGAGGAGCAGCTCGCCGTCGCGACCGAGCACGCGCCCCGGTTCGGGGTCGCCCCGGCGATCGATCGCGCGACCTCCCCGATGGACAACGCCCGGCACGTCCGCGACGTGGCCGCCCACGACCCCGTGGTGGCCGTGCGCGTCACGCCGCTGGTCGAGCAGTACCCCCTGAACCACCGCCTGTACTACCCCGTCTACGCCGCCTGCGAGGAGGCCGGCCTCCCTGTCACGATCAACATCGGCGTACCCGGACCGCGCGTGCGGTCGGAGTGCCAGGACCCCCGCCGGCTCGAGGACGTGCTGATCGACTTCCCGGACCTCGTGGTCGTCGGAGCGCACATGGGCCACCCCTACGAGGCGTTGCTGATCCAGTACCTGCTGAAGTGGCCGAACCTGTACCTGATGACGTCGGCGTACCTCGCGACCTACCTGGACGAGCGGTTGGCGCGGTTCATGAACTCGAGTCGGGGTCGTGGTCGCGTGCTGTTCGCATCGGATCACCCCGTGATCCCGCTGCCACGGGCGCTGACGGCGGCCCGCGAGGTTCCCCTCGAAGACGACGCGCGAGCAGCGTTCCTCGGGGACAGCGCCGGACGGGTCTTCTTCGGGCTATGAGGGAGCACCGGTTCGAGATCGACATCCCGCACGCCGTGGAGCGCGTCTGGCGCCTGCTCCAGGACTACGACCGCTGGACCGAGTTCGCACCGATGGTCGTCGACGTCGAGGTGGTCCATCCCGGGGACGACGATGGGAACGGCCTGCTCCGGCGCGTGATCTACCGGCTCCCGTTCGGCCGTCGCGGCGCGGCGCTCGAACTCGTGACCGACGTCGTGCCGGAGCGCGGGTACACCTACACGATGCTCGCGCACCGGCCCGGCAACGATCAGACCGGTCGGGTGGAACTCGAGCCGGTCACCTCGGATCGGACACGGCTGCGGTTCGAGGAGCGCTACCACCTCACCACGTGGCCGTGGCGCTGGTTGGAGGGGCCCATCTACCGCTTCATCAACCGACAGAACGAGCGCTCGATGGCGGCGGTCAGCGACTACCTCACCCGCCACCCGGAGTACCCGGGATCCGACGGCCGGACCGAGACGGGGTCGCGTTAGACGAGGTTGGCGAGCAGGGCCTCGTGGAGCTGCTCGTGGAAGATCCGGCGCCGCACCGACTCGATCGACGCGCGCAGATCGGACAGCGGCAGATGCGCATGGGCGCAGCTGGGTGGGCAGGACAGCACCACGCGGTACGCGTGCGCGCCGGCGTCGGGCGTGTGCACGACGACGAGCAGCCGCTGGTGGGTGTAGACGGGATCGGGGTCGACGCCTCCCAGGGCGTTGTGGTGCAGGCCGAAGCGCGCGAGGGCCGCCACGGTGCGGGGGCTCCACTCGGGTGTCGCGAGGTCGAGCGCGAGGTCGAGGATCAGGTCGTTGTCGTGGTGCGGGGCCGGTGCCTCGACGAAGCGTGCCTGTCCCGTGCCATCGAGGTCGGGACGATCCGTGAGGTCGGCGAGGGCAGCTCGCAGGCGCTGGAGGTGGCGGAGCCGCTCGCCCGGATCGGCGGGACGCTCGGCCGCCGGGAACGCGTGCACGTCGGCGTCGATCACGCGCTCGTGAGCGATGAGCTCCTCGACCGCGTCGTCGGCCACGGCCTCTCGGAACAGCTCGGTGAAGGCCTCAAGGCTCACGTCGAAGGCTCGGGGTCGCGAGGCAGTCCCAGGAGCCGCTCGCCGATGACGTTGCGCTGGATCTCGGACGTCCCGCCCGCGATCGTGAGGCAGCGGTTGAGCAGGTAGGCGCGCGACCACCTGCCTCCGTCGCCGTCGGTGATCGCGCCGTCCGGCCCCAGCAGCGACAGCGCGAACTCCGAGACGCGCTGGTCGTGCTCGACGCCGAGGAGCTTGCGTACGCTCGCCCCGGGACCGGGGTCGGCCCCGGCGAGCTGGCGCAGCGTGGTGCGGTGGCTCAGCAGCCCCACCGAGAGGCCGTCACCGAGCAGGATCGCGAGCTCGTCGCGGATGCGCGGGTCGTCACGTTCGGGCCGGCTCTCCAGGAACCTCAGCAGGCCCTCGACACTGCCGCCGAAGGTCGTGCCGCTGGCCATGGCGACGCGCTCGTGTGCCAGGGTGTTGCGGGCGACGCGCCAGCCGCTGTCGACGTCGCCGACGACCTGGTCGTCGGGGACGAAGACGTCGGTGAGGAAGACCTCGTTGAACATCGCCTCGCCGGTCAGCTCCCGCAGGGGGCGCACGTCGACACCGTCGTTCTGCATGTCGACGATGAAGTAGGTGATGCCGTCGTGCTTCGGGGCGTCGGGGTTGGTGCGTGCGAGGCAGATCGCGAGGTCCGCCTGCTGGGCGAGCGAGGTCCACACCTTCTGGCCGGTCAGGCGCCAGCCGCCGTCGACCCGGACCGCCTTGGTCTGCAGCGATGCGAGGTCGGAGCCGGCACCCGGTTCGGAGAACAGCTGGCACCAGGCGATGTCGCCGTGCAGCGTCGGGCGGATGTAGCGGTCCTGCTGCTCGGGGGTGCCGTAGGTCAGCAGCGTCGGGATGACCCACTGCCCGATCGCGAGGCTCGGCCGTCGGATGCCGGCGTCGCGCAACTCGGCCTCGATGACGAGCTGCTCGATCGCGCCTGCGCCCCGCCCCCAGGGCTCGGGCATCTCCGCGACGAGGTACCCCGCATCGGCCAGCTCGCGGTGCTGACCGTCCTCGTCGAGGTCGCGCACGCGCTCGACGAAGGCGCGGACCTCCTCACGGAAGGGCGCGGCCTCCTGCTGCGGCAGTTCCAGCTCGAGCTGTCGCCGCGTGCCGCCGAGTGCCAGGGCGGCCGCACGAGCACGCGCGGCGCGGGGCGCGTCCACGAGCTGGCGCACGGAAGCTGCGCGGCGCAGGTACAGGTGCGCGTCGTGCTCCCAGGTGAAGCCGATGCCGCCCAGGATCTGGATGCAGTGCTCAGCGTTGCGGAAGGCGTGCTCGATCGCGACGGCGCCTGCGATGTTGGCTGCGAGTGCCGCCTGCTCATCGCCTGGCCGCTGGAGGTGTGCTTGCGCTGCGCCATTGGACTCATCGGCGGCACCAGCGGCGTCCCACGCGAGTGCCCGCGCCTGTTCGGCGCGCACCAGCATGTCGGCGCAGCGGTGCTTGACGGCCTGGAACTGGCCGATGGGACGGCCGAACTGCTCCCGGACCTTGGCGTACTCGACAGCGGTGTCGAGGCACCAACCGGCCACGCCGGCCGCCTCCGCAGCGAACAGCAGCAGCGCGCGGTCGGTGACTTCTTGCCGCGTCACGCCGTCGAGGACGCGCGCCTCGGGCACCTCGACCCCGTCGAAGTCCGCTCCGCCGACGGGACGGGTCGGGTCGAGGCTGTCGTAGGTCGTCGTGCCGACACCCTGCGCATCGACGACGAGCCACACCTCGTGGCCGTCGACGTCCTCGGCCCCACCGACGACGAGGACGTCGGCAGTGTCCGCGGACAGGACGGGACGGGCCGAGCCACGCAGTCGGAAGCCGCCATCGCTGCGGCTCACGTGCACATCCCCGTGTGCCAGCGCCACGCCGCCGATCGACTCGCCGCTCGCGAACCGTGGGAGCAGCTCAGCTCGCTGCTCGTCGGAGCCGAAGCGCTCGACGAGGACCGACGCCAGGATCGTCGCCAGGAGCGGACCCGGGGCGAGCGCGCGGCCGAGCTCCTCGAGCACGCAGGCCGCCTCGAGCAGCCCGTAGCCCGCTCCGCCGTGCCGCTCCGACAGGTGCAGGCCGGTCCAGCCCTGCGCGACGAGGTCGTCCCAGAACTTCGGCAGGCCGCTGGCCTCACCCTCCGCGTACGCGCGCGGCACCTCGGGCCCGCAGCGCGCGGCCACCCAGCGACGCGCCGCGTCGTGCAGCGCCTCGTGTTCCTCGGTCACGCCGATCGGCATCGCGCCCTCCCGCTCGGGCGCATCCTGCCACGCACCCACCCTGACACCAACGCGAGTACGTCAGGCGGCGCGCCAGCCTCGGAAGCGACGCAGACGCAGCGAGTTGGCGACCACCGACACGCTCGAGAAGCCCATGGCCGCCGCGGCGATCATCGGGTTGAGCGCGCCCGCCGCGGCGAGCGGGATCGCCGCGACGTTGTAGAGGAACGCCCAGACGAGGTTGCTGCGGATCGTCCCGAGCGTGCGCCGCGACAGCGCGACCGCGTCAGCAGCCGCACGCGGGTCACCCGAGACGAGGGTGATGTCGCCGGTCTCGATGGCGATGTCCGATCCGGTGCCGATGGCGATACCCAGATCCGCCTGGGCCAGCGCGGGGGCGTCGTTGATCCCGTCGCCGAGGAACGCGACCGTGTGCCCCTCGCTCTGAAGGCGGGCGACGACGTCAGCCTTGTCGCCAGGGAGCACCCCGGCGATGACCTCGTCGATCCCGACGGTCTCCGCGACGACACCTGCCGTGGTCGGGTTGTCGCCGGTGACGAGCAGCACGCGCAGTCCGAGGTCGTGGAACGCGGCGACCGCGGCGGACGCTCCGTCCTTCAGCGTGTCCTCGACCGACAGCACCGCGACGGCGACGCCGTCGATCGCTGCGACGACCGACGTGCGGCCACGGCTCTCCTGGGCCTGGAGTGCCTCGACGAGGTGATCGCTGGATACCGCCCCCTCCGAGCTCAGCCAACCTCGGCGGCCGACCAGGACCTCGTGCTCGTCGACGGTCGCACGGACACCCCGCCCCGGAACGTTGGCGAACGCCGACACCCGGGGGAGGGGGGCGCCATCGAGACGTGCACGGAGTCCAGCGGCGATGGCGCGCGCGACCGGGTGCTCCGAGGCGTCCTCGGCCGCCGCGATCGGTCGGAGGTCGACGCCGTCGGCGGCGATGACGTCCGCGAGCGACATCTCCCCACGCGTGATCGTGCCCGTCTTATCGGTGATGATGGTGTCGATGCGTTTGGTCGCCTCGAGCGTCTCGGCACCCTTGACCAGAACCCCCAGGGACGCGCCCCGGCCGGTCCCGACCATGATGGCCGTCGGCGTGGCGAGCCCGAGTGCGCACGGGCACGCGATGACGAGGACCGCGACGGCGCGGGTGACGGCATCACCGATGGGCACGCCCGTGAGGAGCGCGAGGGTGAACGCGCCCGCGGCGATGAGCAGCACGATCGGCACGAACACCGCGGAGACGCGGTCGACGAGGCGCTCGACCGGAGCCTTGCCGCCCTGCGCCTGCGCGACCTGCTCGATGATCCGGGCCAGGACCGTCTGCGCCCCGACGCGAGTCGCTTCCACGATCAGTCGTCCACCCTCGTTCACGGTCCCGCCGACGAGACCGTCGCCTGGAGCGACGTCGACCGGCACCGGCTCGCCGGTGACCATCGAGGTGTCGACGGCGCTCTCGCCGGTGACGACGACGCCATCGGTGGCGATGCGTTCGCCGGGGCGGACGACGAAGCGGTCTCCGACGGCTAGCGCCTCGACGGCGACCTCGCGGCCGTCCTCGAGCCGAGCGGTCTTCGTGCCCAACTCCAGGAGGCGACGGATCGCTTGCGACGACCGGCCCTTGGCTCGATGCTCGAACCAGCGGCCGAGCAGGATGACGGTGACGATGACCGCCGCGACCTCGAAGTAGACGTGGTAGTCGGCCGGGTCCAGCGTGAGCGCCGCGAGCGACCACCCGAACGCGACGAGCGTGCCCATCGAGACGAGGGTGTCCATCGTCACGCTGCCGTGGCGCAGGTTGATGGCGGCGTTGCGGTGGAACTCGCGCCCAGACCACACGATGACCGGCGTGGCGAGGGCCGCCGCGAGCCACTCCCAGCCCTCGAACTGCAGCGGCATGAGCATGCTGATGAGCAGCAGCGGAACGGTGAGGATCGCGGCGGTGAACAGCGAGCGCAGCAGCTTGCGGTCGCGATCCCGGTACGCGGCCTCGTCGTCCACCACGTCCGGGATGGCGTAGCCGATGCTCTCGACCTTCGTCCGCATGGCCTGCAGATCCACACGCCCCGGGTCGTAGGTCACCACCGCGCGGTGCGTCGCGTAGTTGACGTCCGCCTGCTCGACGCCCTCGACCCTCCCGAGCGCGCGACCGATCCGCGTCGCGCACGCCGCGCACGTCATGCCCTCGACGGGAAGCGTGATCGCGGTGCGAGCCGGGGTCGGGGCGGACGGAACGGGCGGGGCGGTGTCGGCGCTCATAGCGGGCATGCTACAGATACCCCCTGGGGGTATGCAAATCCCACCCAAGCTGGGGATCAGCCGGTCTCGGTGGCGTCGGTGGGGTCGGCGGCGTCGATGGCGAGGGAACGCCCCGACCGCGGATCGGCGACGGCGAGGCGGAGGTGCCAGCCGGTGTCCTCGCTGCCTTCGTCGAACAGGTACCACTCGAGCTCGGACAGCCGCGCTCCCAGCTCGTCTGCAGCCGCCCCGTACGGCAGCTCGGTCAGGAGGTGCGCGAACCAGAAGGCGTGGGAGCGCCCCGCCGCCCCACCCCGACGCCGGCCGTGCACGCCTCCCGACGACGCGACCCAGACGATCCGCGCGAACGCCTCCTGCAGCGTCAGCGGCGTCAGACGCACGACGCCGGCGACGAGCGCGGCGACCGCGCCTGCCGCGTCACCGGCGCCGACCATGACGTGACACCAGCCCCCGGACTGCTCCACCCAGGGGGTGACGAGGTCGGTAGCGGCCCGCTCGAGCGCGTCGTCCTCCACCGGTGACGCGGGCGGGGCGTCGATGTACCGGGGCGCGGTGGCGGGCAGCGGTGGTCCGTCCTGCAGCAGCTCGTCGGCGCGGTAGACGGGCAGCGCGTAGTCGGGCTCCCACGACGTCAGGTGCAGAGGGAGCTCCAGCTCATCGGGGCGGGCGCGGTCATCATCGCGCAGGTCCTCGCTCCGCAGGATCCGCTCCTGCGCCACGGTCGCCGCCACGACGGGCGCATCGAGGTGATCCGCGAGGTCGTGCCAGGTGTGGGTGGACGCGGCCACCTCGGTCAGAGGGCCGAGCGCGAACCGCGCCGCCCCGGGCTCGAGCACCGACGCGGCCAGCCCGCCCGGGGCCTCGAGGGCGATGCGGTACTCGGCGTACTGGGCGACGCCCCACAGCTGCTTGCCGGTCAGCTCGGCGGCCTCGTTGCAGCGGTCGCGGAGCACGAGCACCGTGTCCCAGTCGCCGCGGTTGACGAGGCGGTCGACCTCAGCCAGAAGATGGTCGGGATCGCCCCGGTGGAGCAGCTCGCCGAGCGGCGATGTCACGACACCGACAGCAGGTCGACCACGAAGACCAGCGTCTCGTTGGGACCGATGTCCGGGGGGACACCGCGTTCGCCGTACGCCATGCCGGGCGGGATCACCAGGCGACGTCGACCGCCTTCGTGCATGCCCTCGACGCCCTCGTCCCACCCCGGGATCACATCGCCGGCGCCCAACTGGAAACTGAACGTCGTCCCGCGGTCCCATGACGCGTCGAACTGCTCACCGGTCGTCCACGCCACGCCGACGTAGTGGACCTCGACGGTCGACCCGGCGGTCGCCTCGTCGCCCTCACCTACCACGAGATCCTCGACGACCAGCTCGGCCGGTGGGTCGCCCTCGGACACCTCGACCTCGGGTTTCTGGCCCAGGTCCTGCGTTGGCGTCGGGCCAGCGGCGGTGTCGTCCGTGGTCGCATCGTCGTCGCCGCATCCGGTCGCGAGCAGTGTGAGGACGAGCAGCGCGCAAGCCCCGAGGAGCCAGGGCGACGATCGTGGACGTGCGTGCACGGGGATGCTCCGGGTCTTTCGAGTCGGGCAGGAGGCTACCTACCTCACGGTTAGCCTCGCGCGCCATGGTCCTCATCCCGCTCCTCGGCGTGGTAGCCGGGCTCGTGCTGTTGACCTACTCGGCGGACCAGTTCGTCGTCGGAGCCGGCCGACTCGCGGTTCGGCTGCGGCTGTCGACCGTGCTCATCGGCGCGGTCGTCATCGGGCTGGGGACCAGCGCACCCGAGCTCGTGGTCTCGGGACTCGCTGCGGGACGGGGCCTGCTCGACCTCGCGGTGGGCAACATCGTGGGTTCGAACACGGCCAACCTGACCCTCGTGCTGGGCGTCGCGGCGATGGTCGTCCCCATCACGGTGCACTCGGGGACCTTGAAGCGAGAGGCGCCGATCTCGGTCCTCAGCGTGATCGGGTTCGCCGTCCTGCTGCAGGGCGGGTTGAGCCGACTCGAGGGGGCGTTCATGCTCGGCGCGCTCGTCGTCGCGTTCGGCGCCATCATCGTCGGGACCCGGACGGGCGACGAGGAGCTCAGCGCGGAGGTCGAGGAGTTCCTCGAGGACCACACCGCTGGTGCGCGGCTGTGGCCGGACGTGGTCAGGACCCTGCTGGGCCTGGTCGGCACGCTCGTGTCGGCGCAGATCCTGGTCGAGTCGGCGCGATCGATCGCTACGGACTTCGGGCTCGCCGAGGGCTTCGTGGGCGTGACCATCGTCGCGGTCGGGACCTCACTACCCGAGCTTGCGACGAGCCTGCAGGCGGCACGGAAGAACGAGACCGATCTGATCGTGGGCAACCTGCTCGGCTCCAACATCTTCAACAGCCTCGCGGTCGGTGGAACCGTCGCCTTGGCCGGGCCGGGAACGGTGGCCGATCCGTCCCTCGGCAGCGTGGGCGCCGCGATGATGGTGGTCGTCGCGGTCGTGGCCGGGTGGTTCATGATGACGGAGCGCGAGGTCGTGCGCTGGGAGGGTGTCGTGCTGCTCGCCGCCTGGGTCGCCCTCCTGCCGTTCCTGGCCTGATCCAGGACGATCGACCGCCGCTCAGTACGCTCGCGACTCCGCGGACGGTGAGGCGCCACGTGGCCGAGGAAGAGGCGTACGACTACGGCGAGATGCTCGTCGTGCAGCACGGCGACATCACCGGCCCGTCCGCGCTCACACCGGTGCTCGACGCCCGCGCGGGGCAACGCCCCTACCGCATCGTGCGCGTCGATCAGGGCGACGAGCTCCCGGTCGACCGCTCGCGGCTGCGCGGCGTGCTCGTCCTGGGCGGCTACGTGAGCGTGCTCGACGCCCCGCAGCTTCCGTGGCTCGCGGCCGAGATCGAGTGGCTGCGCGAGACCATCGAGTTGGGGGTCCCGGCCTTCGGGATCTGCCTGGGCCACCAGCTCATCGCCCAGGCGATGGGAGGCCGGGTCGTCCAACGCCCCCGACCTGAGATCGGTTTCATCCCGATCGACCGCACCGAGGTCGCCGACGACGACGAGATCTGGGCCGGCTGGCCCAACGGCATGCCCGTGCTGGTCATCCACGACGACGAGGTCGCCGAGCTGCCGGAGGGGGCCCAGGTCATGGCCACCGGCACCGACGGCTACACCTCGTTCCGTCTGGCTGATGGCCTCAGCTACGGGGTGCAGTTCCACCCGGAGACCAGCGCCGAGCTGTTCGCCGAGTGGGCACAGCGGCCCCAGAACGTGCCACGGTTCGATGCTGCGGGTGTCGACGCCGAGACGCTGGTGCTCGAGGCGAAGCAGCGCGAGCCGTTCCTCCGTGCCGGTGGCCTGGCCCTCGTCGGGCGGTGGATCGACGGCATCGTCGGGCGCGACGATCCCACGCCCCGACGCGGACGGCGACGTTGAAGAGTTGAGTGCGTGAGAACGTACTCAACACTTCAGGCTCACGTCAGCTGTCGGGGTGGGCGGCCGTTGCCAGCTTGCGCAGGACGGTGTCAGCGACCGCCGCAGGGCCACCGATCGCGACGACCTCGGTGACCGTGCCCGCCCGATCGGCCAGCCACGCGTACACGTCGGCGGCGCGTTCGCGATCCTGGCCGTGGACGAGCAGCAGCGGATGACCCAGGCTGGCGACCGCCGATCCGGACGCCAGGGCATCGGGGAAGTTCAGACCCGTCGCGAAGTACACACGGTCCGGGCTGACCCCCGCATCCGTCAGCGTCTCGGCGGCAAGGGCGAGCGAGGTGCCGTAGCGGTCGGCGCCGGCGAGACGTTGCGTCTCGTGGCCCAGGTCGCGGATCTGCTCCTCGACCTCCTCGGCGATGGCCTCCGGGCCTCCGGCCAAGCGGACCTCGCCGATGCCATCCGACTCGAGGATCTCGCGGGTCTCGTCCGGCAGCTCGGTGGGTCGCGTGAGCAGGATCGGGACCTGCTGTCTGGCCGCGAGCACGCTCGAAGCGAGCGCGTCCGGCCAGCCGCGTCCCTCGACGGGATGCTCGCCGAGGGCCACCAGCGGCGAGACGGTGGAGGGCGGCTCGTCCGCGGAGGCCGACAGGAGCCAGCTCGGCGATGCCACGTCCTCGTCGTCCTCCGAGGCGGAAGATGGCTCCGACCCGGCTGCCTCGATGCCGTGGTAGGCGAGCACCTCTCGCGCCACGTTCTGCGACAGCTCGTAGCGGTCCGCTCCGCCGATGCGCCGGATCTGGCTGTGCTCGAGTGCCGTCTCGGCGACCAGCTCGTCGATCACCGCCTCCGGCAGGCGCGACCCGTTCCCCACCAGCACGGCGTAGCTGGCCCCGAGACGCTCGATCTCGGCGGCGACCTCGTCGGTCACCAGTTCGCCGGTGCCGTCCCACGCCAGCAGCACGGGACCATCGAGCACGGCCGCGAGGGGCGCGGCCACGAGCGCCTCGGGGTACACGCCTCCTGGCGCGATCACGACCGCGTGGGCGGCGTCGAAGCCCGCGCGGGACAGGGCGACGGAGGTCGCCACGCGGTCGGCCCCCGCAGTACGGCCGTGGGCGATCATCGCCTCCGGCTCGCCGTCAGCACCCCACCGGTTGCCCGCGTCCCAGGCGGCCTTGGCGAACGGGTAGGGGTTGACCTTGGGTGCGCCCCACCCGTGTCCCTCCCACACCTCGAAGTGCAGGTGAGGACCGACGCAACCGGCGTTGCCGGACGACCCGTTGTAGGCGATGTGCTCGCCCCGCTCGACCCTCACCCCGACGAGTGTCCCGCGAGCACGCAGCTCCTCGACGAGGCGGGGCGCGAACGCCGCTTCGACCCCACCGACGCCGTCGCAGCCGTTGGGTCGACCCGGCGTGTCGTTGTTCAGGTGGACGTAGAAGTACGACCGCCCGTCGTCGCCCGAGAGCAGCAGGTAGTACGACGAGCAGTACTCGCCAGCGGCGCAATCCCCTTCGTAGGCGTCGATCTCGCCCGACCAGGCGGCGTAGATCTCGTTCATCTGGGGCGCCATGATGTCGACGCCGGTGTGGGCGCGACCACCCCGAGACTCGCCCCAAGAGTCCTCGAACTGCACGTCGCCCGTGTCCTGCACGGGGAACCAGATGACCGTGTCGTCCTCAGCGGCGGCCGGGCTCGCGATGAGCAGGGCCGCGAACGCGGCCACGATGGCCAGCATGCTCGTCCGGCGTCGCACCAGGTCGCACTCCGGGTAGGGGGCTGGGGTGGGTCAGCGTGGCTTCGACGTGCCGACGCGCGGCGTGGCGCCGCGCGTCGAGGCCGCAGCCTGCCGTCGGGTCACGCCGGTTGCAAGTAGCGGTCTCAAGTAGCCCGGAGGGCGAGAGACCAACCGAGTCGGTCTCAAGTAGCCCGGAGGGCGATAGACCAACCGAGTCGGCCTCTCGGTTGGTTCGGCGTTCAGCCGGCGAACTCCTGCGTGACCATCAACCCGAAGGGCCCGGCGACCACACCTACCCCGATACGGCGGAAGTCGGGGTTGAGGATGTTGGCGCGGTGTCCCGGCGAGTCCATGAGGCCGCGGTGAGCGGTCTCGGCAGTCGGCGCGAGCGCCAGGTTCTCCCCGGCCACGGCGTAGCTGATCGCGGCGGCTCGGATGCGATCGAACGGGTCCGAGCACCCCGGCGCGTCAGGTCCGACGGAGCACTCAGGGGTCTCGTGAGCGAAGTAGCCACGCAGGTACATGTCCCTCGCGTGGGCTCTTCCCACGTCGGCGAGCGGATCGTCCGCGACGAGTGGCTCCACTCCCGCTGCGGTCCGTGCGTCGTTCAGCAGTTCCAGGACGCGGGACTCCGCCGTCGGATCGATCCGCAGCTCCTCTGCGGCGGCTGCCGGGAAGCGGAACGAGCCCGTCGCACCCTCCACCGGCTGACCGAGGTCATCACAGACGGTGGGATCGTGACCGAGCGTGAAGGCGTCGTTCAGCCGCTGGCTGACCCACAGCAGCACGGGCCGACCGAGGTCGGCGATCATCGCCCCGCCGGTGTGGAACGGGTGCGCGCCAGTGATCAGCGCGTGCCCCACCGCGGAGTTGCACACCACCGGGGCTGTCCGCGGACGCGCTCCTGGAGCGGTGACCGCCAGCATGAGCAGGCCAGCCACGAGCAGCACGCTCCACGTGCCCGCGAACACCGCACCGCCGACGCGATCGACGCGGCGGGTGGCGGCGGGCAGCAGCTGCCGCTGGGTGCCCACCCAGCGCGAGGCGAGGAACAGCGCCGCGAGGAGCGTGCTGATCGTGGCTCCGACGCCGAGTCCCGTGGCCCACACGTCACCGATCGGCGTGAGGACCTGCAACAGACCACCCACCCACGGCCACACGAGGGCGGTGATCACGAGCGCGACGATGAGGCCGACGAGGTCGACCACCTCGACCATGAGCCCACGACGCCACCCACGCACGACGTACGCCGCGGCGAACGCGACGATGAGCAGGCTCAGCACGGTGGCAGGTCGGGGCCGACGCGGTCAGCGTCGGCCCCTCCCTCGTCGATCAGCCGCTCACCCCTGCGCCGAGTCCGCCGCCGAGCTGACCGAACAACTCGAACAGGTTCACCTCGACGGCGTCGTCGGGCGCCTCGATGCTGTCGCCGAACTCGTTCAGGTCGATGACGAGGGCGAGGCGATCGAGGCCCTCAGGGATCTCCGCGTCCTCACCCATCATCTCCGCGTTGAGCTCCGCGAAGGCGAGCACGTCGAAGCCGACCCGCGAGATGCGGTCACCGTCGATCCAGACGTCGATGGGGAGGGTGAAGTTCTCCGCGTCAGCACCCGCCTCGGCGCGTAGCTCGTCGATCGCGGCGGTCGGGTCCTGCCCTCCGGTGAGGCCGGCCGCGAGCGGGCCCATGAGCGCGAAGAGCTCCTCGCCGAGGGTGAGCAGCTCCTCACCGGTCGCGGTAGCCCGGACCCGCTCGCCGGCGTCCTCCGAGCCGATGTAGCTGACCTCGACCTCCTCCGAGAAGAACTGCTGGAGGCGCTGCTTGACCTGCTCAGCGACCTGCTCGACCTCGGCCTCGTCCGGCTGCTGTCCGCCCGCGAAGCCCTGCATCATCTCCATGACCTGCCGGACGCCGGTGAGGTGGAGCCACTCGCCCTCGACCGCCGGGCCCACGAAGTCGAGACCCGATGCCTGCATCTGCTCCAGCCCCGTCTCGAGCTCCGCGGCCGCGGTACCGGTCGTGTCGAAGCGGTCGAGCAGCCCGCGGACATCCGCCCGGACGTAGACCTCCTGGCCGATAGCGCGGATCTCGATCGACTCGTCGCCGTCGATGACGACCGCCATCTCGAACTGGCCATCATCACCGGAGCCCTGGGAGCGGACGCGCAGCGACGAGTTGGTGATGGCCTCGGCTGCTTCCGGAGGGAGATCGTCGCCACCCTCCGCTGCAAGCGCGGCGAGGTCATCGGCGTCCGCATCGAGGCGGATGACGGCCTCGATGGCGTCGCTCTCGGCGAGGTTCTGGGCGGCGTCGCTCAGAGCCTGCGAGGGGTTGCTCTCGACGTCGAGCGAGCTGCCTCCCCCACAGGCAGTGGCGAGCAGCGCTGCAGACGCGACAGAGGCGAGGAAACGCGGCTTGGACAGCATGGAGCGCATCGGGTGGTCCCCTTCTACGTTGTGCTTCTAGTTGTGCTGCCGGCCTCGGGCCGGCTCGAGCACGGTCAGATCGATGCCACGGCTGATCAGACGGTCGTGTCAGCGGTTCCCCCGGGCCAGCCGTGAGCGCGGTCTGCGGAGGTTACCGAGCCGCCCCGCAACCGCCAGCAACCGCCGGCACGATCGAGACGACGTCCCCGTCGCTCACGGCCGTGTCGAGGCCCTGCTGGAAGCGAACGTCCTCGTCACGCACGAACACGTTGACGAAGCGGCGCAGGTTGCCCTCGTCGTCCAGGAGACGCTCACCGAAGCCCGGGTAGCTGGCCTCGAGCGCCGTGACCGCGGAACGCACGTCGGTGGCCTCGACCGCGACCTCGGACCTCCCGTCGGTCAGCTTGCGCAGCGGGGTGGGGATGCGGACCGTGACGCTCATGGCTGCTCCTGCCGGCTCTCGAGTTGGGCGAGGAGGTCGTCCAGCGACGGGGCAACGTGGTACGTCGCGCCGGTCGAGGGAGCGAGCGCCTCGATGGTCTTGAAACCGTTGCCACTGATCACCGCGACGACGCGTTCATCGCGGCGCACGACGCCGGCCCGTGCCAGCTTGAGCAGGTTCGCGACGGTGACGCCTCCTGCGGTCTCGGCGAAGATCCCTTCGGTCTCGGCCAGGAGACGGATGCCGGCGACGATCTCGTCATCCGTGACGTCCTCGACGACCCCGCCGGTCTCCTGGGCGATGCCGACCGCGTAGTAGCCGTCAGCCGGATCGCCGATAGCGAGCGAGCGCGCGATCGTGTCGGGCTTCACGGGACGGATGTCCCGCGTGCCTGCCTTGAACGCGGCGGCGACCGGGTTGCAGCCGGCCGCCTGGGCACCCGAGATGCGTGGGGTCGCGCCATCGACGAGGCCGTAGCGCTGCAGCTCACCGAAGGCCTTGTGGACCTTGGTGAGCATCGCCCCGGACGCGACCGGGATCACGACGTGGTCGGGCAACCGCCAACCGAGCTGCTCCGCGATCTCGAACCCGATGGTCTTCGACCCCTCGGCGTAGTAGGGGCGGAGGTTGACGTTGCACAGCCCCCAGCTCTTGTGGTCGGCCACCTCGGCGCAGAGGCGGTTGACCTCGTCGTAGGTCCCCTTGACCGACACGACGTTCGCGCCGTAGACGGCCGACGCGACGATCTTGGCCTGCTCGAGGTCGTGCGGCACGAAGACGTAGGCGGTCAGGCCGGTCGCGGCAGCGTGCGCAGCCACGGCGTTGGCGAGGTTGCCGGTCGACGCGCACCCGACGGTCTCGATCCCGAGGGCCCGCGCGGCGGTGAGAGCGACCGTCACGACGCGGTCCTTGAACGACCCCGAGGGGTTGCGGGTGTCGTCCTTGAGGTACAGCTCACCGAGCCCGAGGCGCGCGGCGAGGCGCGGGGCGGGGCGCAGCGGCGTGAAGCCGGTCCCGAGGTCGACCCGCACCGCTGGGTCGTCGTCGATCAGGGGCAACAGGTCGGCGTACCGCCACATCGTCGCCGGACCGCCGGCGATGCGTTCGCGCGAGACGCGCTGGACGATGAGGTCCTCGTCGTAGGCGACCTCGAGCGGGCCGAAGCACACGTCGCAGACGTGGATCGGTCCGATGTCGGTCTCGGTGCCACACTCGCGACACCGCAGGTTGGTCACGTTGCTAGTCACTGGTATCCCTGTCGCCATCCGTGGCAGCGCCGTGCTGCCGTCTCTCCGTGGCGACCGCTCCCACCCCGGGAAGCGCAACGGCCTCCCGGGACCGGGAGGCCGTGACCTTCGAACCGACTTCGCGAACGCCGTCGTCCCAAGCTCATCGACCTGCCACCTCGGACGAGGATCCGCCTCGTCGCGGTGTGGCGGTCCGGGTTTGGCACCTTCCCCCGGATCCGGCGGCGCTGCCGGTGGCGAGGGGGTTGCCGAGGCGTCAACGGGCCCGAGCCCTCGACCTCTCTGGATGAGTCGCCGTGCGGTACCGTGCCAGCAACGGCGATCGTGTGCAAGTCCGCGCCGACCCTCCTTCCCGCCCTCCGGAGTTCGCCGGTGACCTCGTTCCAAGAGCACGCACGTCGTGCTACCGCTTCGCTCGAGCATCACCAGGCCCGCACGTGGTCCCACACCGACTTCGCCGCCGACGACCTGCTCGCGCAGAAGAAGGCCGACGGCGCGACGGTTTCCGTCGTGATCCCGGCACGGAACGAGGAGGCGACCGTCGGACGGGTCGTGTCGACCCTGCGGTCGGCGCTGGTCGACGACCTCCCGCTGATCGACGAACTCGTCGTGGTGGACGGTCACTCCAGCGATCGCACGGCGGAGGTGGCTGCGAGAGCCGGGGCTGAGGTGGTGGACCAGACCGATGTCCTGACCGACTTCGGCCCGGGGTCCGGCAAGGGCGAGGCGCTGTGGAAGGGCCTGTCCGTGACCGGTGGCGATCTGGTCGTGTTCGTCGACGCGGACATCCACGACATCGGCCCACGGTTCGTCACGGGTCTGCTGGGTCCCTTGCTCACCGATGTTGACGTCGCGTTCGTCAAGGCCAGCTACGACCGCCCTTTCCGCGCTGGTGAGGCCCTCCTCCCCGAGGGCGGAGGCCGCGTCACCGAGCTCCTCGCGCGTCCGCTGCTGGCGACCTTCTGGCCCGAGCTTGCGTGGTTGAGCCAACCGCTGTCCGGCGAGTACGCCGGACGCCGGGGCCTGCTCGAGTCGGTCCCCTTCGTCCAGGGCTACGGCGTCGAACTCGCGCTGCTCATCGACATCGTCGAGGCTCGCGGAGCCGCGGCGATCGCCCAGGTCGACCTGGGCCGGCGCGTCCATGAGCACCAGCCGCTGCACGCGCTCAGCCGGATGGCCGCCGAGATCCTGCACGTGGCGATGGCCCGCCTGGAACGGGCGGGTCGCGCATCGTTCCGCGATCCCCTCGGGGCGCTGCTGGCACAGCCGGTGCGGGGGGAGGACGGGGCGCTGCGGCTCGACTCCCACGCCGTCGCATGGGCCGAGCGTCCGCCGCTCAGCTCGCTGTAGGCCCGCTGCTGGCGCCACCTCACGCGCTCCTCACGGCGAGGAAGGCTGCTCCCCCCTGGTGTCGGCGCCCTCGTCTCGCGCTCGAGGTGCACGCGTCGGGCGCTCAGGTGCCGAGGTGACGTCCGAGGTGTCCGGTGAGGGGTCCTCGTCGACCCCGAGGTCGTCGAACAGTCCCGGCCCCTCTCGGGCGGCGAGGTGGCTCATGGCCGGCACCCGTGTCACGAGGACGTGGAGCGCCACCAGCTTCGCGGTCGCGATGATGGGGATGACGACGAGCATGCCGAGGATGCCGTACATCGATCCCGCGACGAGCAGGCCGAGCATGACGGTGACGGGGTGGAGCTTCACCGTCCGGGACATGATGTTCGGCGTGATGAGGTGGTTATCGATCTGCTGGACCACGGTCATGACGATCACGACCGCCAGAGCCTGGCCGAACCCATCGCCGACCGTCAGCGCCAGGACCACCCCGACGGCGCCGCCGACGAAGGGCCCGATCAGCGGGATGAGGTTGAACAGTCCGGACAGCGCCCCGACCAGCGCCCAGAAGGGGAGCCCGATGATGGCCAGACCGATCGAGGTGCCGATGGCCACGAAGGCCGCCACGAACAGCATCCCACGGAAGTACGCCCCGACCGTGACCCCGATGCGCTGGGTCACCTCGAAGAACTCGCCACGCCGGCCGGGCGGGAGGAAGCTACGGAAGCTCTCGTTGAGCTTGGGGAGGTCCACGAGGAGGTAGAAGGCGAGGATCGGGGCGAGGATCAGGGTCAACAGGACGTGGAAGACCGCTCCCAGCACCGAGCCCGCCCCCCTGAGCAGCTCGGTGAGCTGCTCGCGGTTGCGCGTGAAGAACTCGCGCAGCCCGTCCTGGACCTCGTCGGACCTGAGGTCGAAGTTGACCTCGTAGTCCACACCGACCCGGTCGAGCTGGGTGTTGATCGTGTTCTGCAGGTCGGTGGCGATGTCGGGGAAGTCGTCCCCGAACTCCCCGACCTGGTCGGCCAGCAACGGTCCGACCACGGCACCGATCGCGATGAGCGCACCGAGGAACACCAGGTAGGCGAAGGTGGCACCGAGCCCGCGTGGGATGCGCCGGGCGTGCAGCCACCGGACCACGGGGTTGAGCAGGTAGACGATGACTGCGGCGAACGCCAACGGCGCGAAGATGATGCCGAACGGCTCGCGGATGACCCACCAGGCCGCAGCGAGCAGCAGCAGCAGTCCGATCGTGGTCCACGTCGCGTGGAACCACGTCCGCAGCCTCGTGCCGTCCAACGACTCCTCCCGTCGCGGCGGCACGCTACCACCCGGTCCACCGTTAGCAACGAGGCGTGTTGTTGCGCCCACGCAACGCTAAAGCGGTGGTCGGACCGGTCGACGGGGAGGATCGAGGCTCGTGCTGGACCCCTGCACGGGCCCCCCCGAGCGGTCATACTGCGACCGGACCCGGAGGTGCCAGCGTGGCCGACAAACGCAAGGTGCTCGTCGTCGACGACGAACCTGATGTGCTGCTCCTGTGCCGGGTCAACCTCGAGTTCGAGGGCTACGACGTCGTCGAGGCCAGCGATGGCGAACGGGCGATGGAGCAGGTGCGAGCGGAGCGTCCCGACATCGTCCTGCTCGACGTCATGATGCCGAAGATGGACGGCTGGCAGGTGCTGGCTGCCATCAAGGACGACCCCGAGCTCAAGGACATCCCCGTCGTCATGCTGACCGCCAAGGTGCAGGATCAGGACCAGATCCGCGGCTGGTCATCCGGCGCGGCCGAGTACATCACCAAGCCCTTCTCGCCGCTGGCGTTGTCCCAGGTCCTGCAGGACGTGCTCGACAACGACCCGGAGGAGGAGGAGCGTCGCCGCCGGATGATCCTCGAGAAGCTCCAGCTCCTCCAGAACAGCTAGTGGTCCGTAACGGGATGGTTTGACGGTTCGGTGTCGCAGGTGGGTGCGATGCTCGGTCCATGGCTGGAACTGGCGGCGCGGCGAAGGCGTCGCGGACGGTGTTGCGGACGGCGCGGGTGGGGTTTCGTCCGACCCGGGGCCAGGCGCGTCGGTTGTACGGGTTGCTGCGCAGCGGCGGTGATGTGTGGGCGGCGCTGATCGAGTTGAACCGGGACCGGGTCAGGCGGGGTGGGGCGCCGGTGGTCAACTACCAGCAGCCGGCTCGTGACCGTAGACGAGCGGGGGACCTCGTCGAGCTGTCCCGACTGCGGCCGGCGCGTCCCCAAACCGTCCGGCCGGATCTTGACCTGTCCGCACTGCGGACAGCCAGCCGCCAGAGGCGGCGGGATCATCCGCGCTCCGGTGCGGATCGAGCACCGTCGAGCAGGCACCCTGCACGGCGTGACCGACGCCGACACCTGCACGATGTCCGCCGTCGGTCTGGCCCGGCTCCGGGCCGCCCACCCATAACCCGCGTGGATGGGAGTCGCTCGCCCCCACGGCGAGGATCACGGAACCGACAAGCAACTTCCGTGACGGAGCACTAGGACGAGAACTACGCGTCGGCGCCCACTACGAGGTGGATCTCGACCCCTGAGCTGAGGTTGTCCGGCTTGGGCTCGACGACGTCGAACCCGAACCGTGCAGCGAGCTGCTCGGCCGCCGCCTGGTTCCCCTCGGTGTAGAAGACCGTCGTCCGTTCGTAGCGCCGTACCGCCTTGTTCGCGGCGATGACGCGGTAGCCAGCCTCCTCGAGCTCGTCCTCGATGCGCGCCGCCGCCTCGCCGCCGTCATCGAGGACCGCGTCGAGGATCTGCACCCGGACGGTGGCCGGGTCGACGTCGCCCTCGGCGGCGGGCTGTGGAGAGGCGGGCTCGGTCGGCTGCGGGGAGGCAGCGTCCGTGGGCTGGCCTGGTGCCGTGGGTTGGGCGGTCACCGCTGCCGTGGGCTGGGCCGTGGGCTCGGTCGGGGCGGGGTCGGTGGGCTGGTCCGCCGGCGCGGTCGCCACCGAGGTCGGCTCGGTGATGACGGGGTCGCCGGTGTCGGTGCGCACCTGTCCGATGCCCCAGAACGCTGCCGCGACGACGAGCACGAGCGCGGCACCTCCCGCGAGTTGGCGGCCGATCGACAGCAGCAGGCTGCGGTCGCCAGGGGGGACGTGCCTACCGTCGGACATCGGTCCTCAGCTGGTGGTCAGCGGGCTTCCATCCCGAGCCGCCGCGCGGCCCGCTGACGCTGGCGAGCGGCCCGCATGCGGCGCAGGCGCTTGACCAGCATCGGGTCGTAGCTCAGCGCGTCGTCGTCGTCGATGAGCCGGTTGAGCAGTTGGTAGTAGCGCGTCGGTGACAGGTCGAAGCGGTCGCGGATCGCCTGCTCCTTGGCGCCCGCGTACTTCCACCACTCACGCTCGAAGCCGAGGATCGCACGCGAGCGTTCGTCGAGTTCAGCCAACCTAGCTACCTCCACCGTCGACAGCGCGAGCATCGCAGCGAAGTTACACGGTTGCAACTAGGTGGCACGGTCCCACAGGGTGTCGTGAGCCGGGGAGGGGGATCGAACCCCTGGCCTGCGGATTACAAAGCCGCTGCTCTTCCGACTGAGCTACCCCGGCGGGAGACGAAGGCTACCCCCGACCACGGCGGCTCCACGACGCGGCCGAGCCGCGGATGCGGCGTCGCCAAGGAAAGGGTCAGACGTGGACGGTGGAGGCTCGGCGTTCCTTGAGGTGTTGCTCGAGCTTGCGCTTGATGCGCTGGAGCGCGTTGTCGATCGACTTGACGTGGCGGCCGAGAAGGTCGGCGATCTCCTGGTACGAGCGTCCCTCTACGTACAGGGCGAGCACGTCGGCCTCGAGCTCCGACAGCAGCTGCTCGAAGCTGGCGCGGAGACGGGCCAGGTCGTCGGAGGCGAGGAGGAGCTTCAGGGGATCGATGTCGCTCTCGTCAGCGATCGTGTCGCCGACCGTATGACCCGGATCGTCGGAGGTGGGGCGGTCGAACGACACGTACGAGTTGAGTGGCACGTGCTTCTGCCGCGTGGCCGTCTTGATCGCGGTGAGGATCTGGCGGGTGATGCAGAGCTCGGCGAAAGAACGGAAGGAAGCCCCGTGCTGTGGCTCGTAGTCACGGATCGCCTTGTACAGCCCGATCATCCCCTCCTGGATGATGTCCTCACGATCGGCACCCACGAGGAAGTACGAGCGAGCCTTGGCCCTGGCGAAGCGGCGGTAGCGCAGGAGAAGTTCGGTCAGCGCGTCCTGCGAGCCATCCCGAGCGCGCTCGACGAGTTGCTCGTCTTCCGCCCGGACATCGATCGCGAGTGAGGGGAGCCGTGCCGACTTCACCGTCGTCATCTACCTGATCCTTCGATGGAGGGGTGGGGGCTGTGCTCAGGACACTCGGCCTGTTGTGCTACCGCGCCGCTGCTTGAGCACTCATCCTGAACGGCCTGTCAGGTGCTCTAACGAGCGGCGGCCGTCTGGGTTACTCACCGAGTGCTCCCGGTCCGTGTCGTCTCCGCCAGACCTCGTAGACCGCGACCCCTGTGGCAACGGAGGCGTTCAGCGAGCCCAGTTGCCCCGCTACAGGAAGACTGACGAGCGTGTCGCAGTGTACATGGCTCGAACGGGCTAGTCCTCTGCTCTCCGAGCCGACCACGAGGACCAGCGGTTCGGTCAGCAGATCGCACGAGAACACGCTCTGCGAGGCCGTTACGGACAGTCCGACGCTCCACACGTCGCGCTCACCGAGTGTGCGGAGAACGTGCGACATGTTCGGTAAGCGCGCGACAGGGAGGTGAGCGAGCGCACCCGCCGCGGCCTTCTCGACGCTCGGCGTCACACTGGCGGCACGACGCCGGGTCACGATCAACCCGTGTGCCCCGGCGACCTCCGCCGTGCGCGCGATGGCCCCGAGGTTGTGCGGGTCGGTGATGCCGTCGAGCGCGATGAGCAGCGGCGGTTCGCCGCGTCGCTCGGCACGCGCGAGCAGGTGGTCGAGATCGACGTAGGGGAAGGCCGGCGCGATCGCGAGGAGGCCCTGGTGGGTGTGGCCGTGGGCGCGCTGATCGATGGTCGAACGTGCCACCGCCTCGATCGCGATGCCCGCGGCGTCCGCCAGTTCGTGGATCTCGGCCACGACCTCGGTGCGCGACCGGTCGCGGTCGATGAGGATGCGCCGCAGGGGCCGGCCGGCCCGCAGGAGCTCACGCACCGGGTGCAACCCGACCACGATGCGGTCACCGTCATCGCGGGTCACGAGGTGACACGCTCGAGCGCCGCTCGCGATCGGTCGTGTGGGTGGAGCGGGTCGGCGTACCAGCGCGATCGCTCGGGGCGGTCCTCGACGACGATCCCGGCAGCGGCGAGCCGATCGCGGATCGCGTCGGCCCGCTCCCAGTCCTTGTCGGCGCGGGCCTCGGCACGCGCGGTCAGCGCGTCGTCGATGAGGTCGCCGTACCGTTCGCGCACGCGGTAGGCGGAGAACGCCGCGTCCTCCAGATCGAGCCCCAGGACCTGATCGGCGAGGTCCGCGAGCGTGTCGCCCAACGCGCGGAGGCCAGGTCGGGCGTCGTCGTCGCCCGCGTCAACGCGTTCGAGCAGCTCGTGTCCGGCCGTGACGAGGTCGTGCAGGGCGGCGATCGCGCGGGGCGCGTTGAGGTCGGCGTCGAGCGCCTCAGCGAACTCCGCGGCGTGGGGCGCGGCGACCGCGTGGTCGGGATCGATCTCGCCCGCGGCCTCGTAGCCGAGGGCGAGCGCCGCCTGCAGCAGGAACGTCAGGAACCGCTCGTAACCGGCACGAGCGTCCTCGAGGCGCTCCTCGTCGTAGACGAGCGGGCTGCGGTGGTGGGCGCTCAGGTACCACAGCCGCAACGGGCCGCGCCCCCACGCCGCCACCGCGTCGCGGAGGGAGACGACGTTGCCGATCGACTTGGACATCTTGTCGGCACCCATCGCGATCATGCCGTTGTGCATCCAGTAGCGGGCGAACGGCGCCCCGTGCGCGGCCTCGTACTGGGCGAGCTCGTTCTCGTGGTGGGGGAAGACGAGATCGAGACCTCCGCCGTGGATGTCGAACTCGTGCCCGAGGTGGCGCAACGCCATGGCGCTGCACTCGATGTGCCAGCCGGGTCGGCCATCACCCCAGGGCGAGGGCCACGAGGGCTCATCCGGCTTGGCGGCCTTCCACATCGCGAAGTCGAGCGGGTCGTCCTTCGCGTCCGCGCCTACGACGTCATCGCCCTGCTGCATGTCGTCGACCTGACGGTTCGACAGCTTGCCGTAACCCTCGAAGCGGCGGACCCGGAACAGGACGTTGCCGTCGCGGACGTAGGCCTTGTCCGCCTCAATCAGCGTGGTGATGAGCTGCTGCATCTCGATGATGTGCCCGGTCGCTCGCGGCTGCACGTCAGGCGGCAGGACCCCGAGCGCGTCCATCACCTGGTCCCACTCGCGCGTGTAGCGCTGCGCGATGACGGGTGCGGGGACACCCTCGCCCTTGGCTCGGATGATGATCTTGTCCTCGACATCCGTGACGTTGCACACGAAGCGCACGTCGTAGCCTGACCGGCCGAGCCACCTCCGCAGCACATCGAAGACGACCTGCCCACGGCCGTGGCCGACGTGGGGTCCCGACTGCACCGTCGGTCCGCAGACGTAGATCGAGGCGCGCCCGTCCTCGCGAGGCTCGAAGGCCACCTCGTCACGGCGGAGGGTGTCGTAGATGACCAGGCTCATGCGGCCTCCTGCGGGCGGCTGGGAAGGGTATCGCCGGCTCGCTACCCGCCTGTCCTCTGGATCGTGACCGTGGCCCAGCACGCGATGCCCTCGCCCCGGCCGATGCTGCCGAGCCCGTCGGTGGTGGTGAACTTCACCGAGACCGCTCCGAGGTCGGTCCCGAGCGAGCGTGCGAGGTTGACGCGCATCGCGTCGCGGTGGTCCGACAGGCGGGGACGCTGTGCGACCACGATCACATCGACGTGCACGATGACGCCGTCGGTCGCCGTGACCTGCGCCACAACCTCCGCGAGGAGCTCGAGAGAGTCGGCACCCGCCAGCTCCGGGGCGTCAGCACCGAAGCGCTGGCCGAGGTCGCCCAGTGCTGCCGCACCGAGCAGGGCGTCCGCGACCGCGTGCGCCACGACGTCGGCATCCGAGTGCCCGGCGAGTCCGGGAGCGTCGGGGACCGTGACGCCGGCCAGGACGAGCGGACGCGGTTCCGACGCGAAGGCGTGGACATCGAGGCCGGATCCGACGCTCACCGTCATCGTTCGGCTGCCAGCAGGTCCCGCGCGATCGCGAGATCGCCGGGTCCGGTGATCTTCAGTGCCCGCGCATCGCCGCTCACGACGCGGATGCGGCCGTCCACCGCGCCGGCAGCGATCGCGGCCTCGACGAGGGCGAGGTCATCGGTGGCGTCCCGCTCAGCAGCGTGCTCGAGCGTCGTCGCGAGGACGTCGTAGCGCACGACCTGGGGGGTCTGGATGGCCCAGACGGAGTCACGAGGGAGCGTGCCCCTCACCGCGCCATCGGCGACGTGCTTGAGCGTGTCGGCGACGGGGAGACCAGGGGCAGCCGCGACCACGTCGCCCCCGATGGCGGCGAGCGTCCGCGCGATCACATCCGTGGGGGTGAGGGCCCGGGCGGCGTCGTGGATGGCCACGACGTCGGTGTCTCGTCGCAGGGCGGCGAAGCCGGCCCGGACACTGGCCGACCTGCTGGCCCCACCGGGGACGAGGGTCACGTCGATCCCCGCCTTCTCGAGCACCTCGGCGAAGTCGTCGCGGTAGCCGGGCGTGTGGACGACCACCTGCGTCCCGATGCCGGCGGCGGCGAGGCGACGTACCGCGTGTTCGAGGAGGGTCGCCTCTGCGAGTTGCACCAGCGCCTTGGGCAGACCCGCCCCCGCCGCGCCGAGGCGCTCGCCGCGACCCGCCGCGACGACGATCGCGCACACCGTCGTCACGACGTGCCCTCACCCTCCTGGATCACTCCGAACAGCATCCGGCCCATGCGGTTCTGGACCACCGACGTGACGTCGGCGCTGACCCACTCGCCCTGCAGCTTGGCGGCGCGCTCGACCACGACCATGGTGCCGTCGGGCAGGTAGCCCACCCCCTGGCCTCGCTCACGGCCGGGCTTGACGATCTGCACCCTCAGCGTCTCGCCGGGGACCGCGGGCGGCCGCATCGCCTCGGCGAGGCCGTGCAGGTTGAGCACCCGCACCCCGCTGATCTCGGCCACACGGGCGAGGTTGCTGTCGACCGTTAGCAGCGTGCTCCCCCGCTCGCGGCACATCGCGGTGAGCTTGGCGTCGACCTCGGCGACCCCGGGGACGTCGACATCCGCGATCTCGACCCCGACCAGAGCCTCGTCCTGCAGGATCCGCAGCGCATCGAGGCCACGTCGTGCCGCGGCCCGCTTCTGCAGGTCCTCGACGTCGGCGAAGGCCTGCATCTCCTGCAGCACGAACCTGGGGACGACGAGCGTTCCCTCGAGGAACCCCGCCCGGGCGACGTCGACGAGTCGGCCGTCGATGAGCGCCGAGGTGTCGGCGATCTTGGTCCCGCCGCCACGGCTGGGAGTGGAGACCTGGAGGCGTCCTCTGGCTCCGACGAACCGCAGCAGGTCGCCGCCCCGCGCCGACCCGACGCGTACGCCCGCGTAGACCAGGGTCGCGAGCACGAGCATCGCGGCGGGGATCGTGAACAGCCGAGACGGGAGCAGCAGCACCGGCCACAGCAGGAGCATGCCGAACAGCCCCGTCAACGCCCCGCCGACCAGGCCGGCGATCAGCGTCGACGCCTCGACGGTCTCGAGGCGACGTTGCGCCTCGTCGACACCTCGCACGAAAAGGCGTCCGGTGGCGCCTCCGACCAGGTAACCGATGAGGGCACCGAGCACCGAGCTGATCAGCCGGATCGGCTCCTCGTCCTCAGCGCCGACGAGATCGGTGACGTTCGGGGCGAGTGCGAAGCCGATGGCCGTGAACAGCAGGACGATGCCGAGACGGGTGAGCTCGACGATGACCTGAGTGCCCCGGCGCATCGCGCCCCGCGAATCAGACGTAGGCTTCGGCGAGCGTCTTCTCCACGAGCGCCTCGGCCTTCTCCTCGTCCTTCTTGATGGCCACGGCCAGCTCGGAGAGCAGGATCTGCTTCGCCTTGGTCAACATGCGCTTCTCGCCCGCGGACAGCCCCTTGTCCTTCTCGCGCGTCGCGAGGTTCCGCACCACCTCGGCCACCTGGTAGATGTCGCCGGAGCGCAGCTTCTCGTAGTTCGCCTTGAACCGTCGCGACCAGTTCCCCGGCTGCTTGCCCTCGGGCTGGCGGAGGACGTCGAGGACCTGCTCGACCTCCTTCTTGCTGACGACGTTGCGCAGCCCCACCTCGTCACAGGAGTCGCAAGGGACCATGAGCGTGAGATCGCCGTAGGTGAGCCGGAGAACCAGGTAGTCCCGGGTCTCGCCCTTGAGTTCGCGGTTCTCGACCTTCTCGATGACGGCTGCGCCGTGGTGGGGGTAGACGACCGTGTCACCGACGTGGAAGGCCATGGACGAACTCCTCTGTCACCAGGTGCGGCATCCGTCGCGGATGCCAACAGCGGACGCGGGCATGGTCGTCGAGGATCGGGTCGGAGTGGTGGGCGCGGTGCCCGATGGCGGTCGGGGCAGGTGCTGCCGCGGAGTGACTCCCCTCTCCTTCCGACGCCCGATCGGGCTCGACGAGGGGGCATCGTAGCAGAGCCGCGAGAAGCGCCTCAACCGGTTCAGAGGTGGCCTGGAACGCCGTGGAACTTGGCCAGGACGGTGTTATCGCTTCGCTACTTGAGCACCAGGACTCGTGCTACCGCTTCGCTACTTGAGCACCAGGACTCGTGCTACCGCTTCGCTACTTGAGCACCAGGACGACCGGATCAGACGTAGCGCTCGAGCAGCGACGACTCGGCGAGGCGACGTAGGCCGTCCTGGATCGAGCGGGCCCGGGTGTCGCCCACGCCCTCGACCTGGTCGAGATCCTCGAGGGACGCCTCCATGACGCGCTGGAGGTTGTGGAAGCGCTGCACGAGCTTGGCGATGACGGCTTCGGGGAGACGTGGGATCTTCGACAGCAACCGGTAGCCGCGTGGCGTCACGGAGCGGTCGATCGGCTCGTCGCTGTCGTAGGCGAGCGCGACCGCGAGGCGGTCGAGGTCGAGCAGCTCGTCGCGGGAGAGCGAGTCGAGCTCGTCGAGGACCGAGCTGACGCGCCGCCGCCGGTCGGCGAGGAAATCCTGCACGATGAGCGAGCGCTCCTCCTCGACCTGCGCCATGAGCTCGTCGAGCTGCAGTTCGATGAGCCGTCCCTCGATCCCGAGCTCAGCCACGTAGCCCTCGACCTCGGACGCGATTCGTCGCACCATCTCGGCCCGCTGCAGCACGATGACGACGTCGCGGAGCGTCACGGTGTCCTCGACCTCACGGGCCGACAGCGCCGAGGCGACCTCGTCGAGGCGGTTGCGGTAGCGCTCGAGTGTGGCGAGCGCCTGGTTGGCGCGGAACAGCAAGGCCGAGACCTCCTCGAGCACGCGCTTGCGCTTGCCGAGGTACAGCGAGACGATCCGCATCGACTCGCTGACCGAGATCACCGGCTTGCCGGTCTGCTTGGCGGTGCGTTCGGCGCTGCGGTGGCGCGTGCCGGTCTCGTGCGTGACGATGCTGGGGTCGGGCACGAGGTGGACGTTCGCTCGCAGGATGCGCTCGGCGTCGTCGTCGAGTACGAGCGCCCCGTCCATCTTCGCCAGCTCCGACACACGCTGCGCGGTCGCGTTGACGTCGACGGCGAACCCGCCCGAGGCGATGCCTTCGACCTCATCCGACCAGCCGATCACCAGGAGCGCGCCCCGCCCGCCGCGGATGATCCGTTCGATGCCCTCGCGCAGCGCGGTCCCCGGCGCGACCATGTCGAGCACGGCGTACAGCTCGCCGTCACGCTGGGACCGTGCCACCGAGCTTCCTCCACCGCGGTCGTGGCGGAGCGTAACGGAGCCCTCCGCTGTGCAGGCGGACGTCGGCCGGCGGACGGTGGTGTCAGGTCAGGCCGCGTCCACCTGTGGCCGTGCGGAGGTGACCTCGCCCAGCCCCTGCAGCAGTGCGGTCGACAGATCGCCGACGCGCACCAGCTCGATCCCGTGACCGGGGCCGTCGTAGCGGCGCGGTACCAGCGCCCGAGCGATACCGAGGCGGCCAGCCTCCGCCAGCCGCGCATCCATGCGCGGGACCGCGCGGATCTCGCCCGCCAGGCCGACCTCGCCGATCGCGATCTGGCGGTCGCGGACCGGCACGCCCACCCGTGCCGATGCGAGCGCCAGCGCGACCGGCAGGTCGGTGGCCGGCTCGCGCAGACGCAGGCCTCCGACCGCGCTGGCGTAGACGTCCGCCTTGGCGAAGTCCATCCCCGCCCGCTCCTCGAGCACCGCCACGAGGAGCGAGACGCGGGATCGATCGAGTCCCGCGGCCTGCCGTCGCGGCGAGGCGAGGACGCTGTCGTTGGCCAGCGCCTGGACCTCGACCAGCAGCGGCCGCGGGCCCTCGATGGTCACGGTCAGGGCGACGCCCGAGGGGGTGACCTCGTGATCGGTGCGGAAGAGCCGTGACGGGTCGGTCACCTCGGCGAGCCCGCGAGCGACCATCTCGAAGCACCCGACCTCGCCCGCAGGTCCGAAGCGGTTCTTCAGTCCGCGGAGGAGCCGAAGGGCGTGGTGACGATCACCCTCGAAGCTGAGCACGACATCGACGAGGTGCTCGAGGGTGCGCGGACCGGCGATGGCACCGTCCTTGGTGACGTGGCCGACCAGGACGACGGCGATGCCGGTCGTCTTGGCCAGCCGGGTCAGGGCGGTGGCGCTCTCGCGCACCTGGACCACCGAACCTGCGGCGTTGTCGTGCGCCCCGTGGGTGACGGTCTGGATCGAGTCCACCACCAGCAGAGCAGGGTCGTGGCGCGCGGCCAGCGCCTCGATGACGCCGACGGAGGTGTCGGCCGCCAGCAGCAGGTCGGGCGCGTCGATGCCGAGGCGGCTGGCGCGGAGGTGGACCTGCTCGACGGATTCCTCGGCCGACACGTACAGCACCCGTCGTCCATCGGCGGCGACCTGTGCGCACGCCTGCAGGAGCAGGGTGGACTTGCCGATGCCAGGCTCACCGCCGAGCAAGGTGACCGACCCCGGGACCAGACCGCCCCCCAGTACCCGATCGAACTCGCCGATCGCCGTGCGGCGCCGGCGCGGAGCGACGGGATCGACGTCGCGCAGGGCCGTGGCGGGCGTGGTCACCACGGCGGGACGAGGGCTGTCGGATCCGGACGTGACGACCTCGTCGACCGTGCCCCACTCGCCGCAGGCGCTACAGCGGCCGACCCAACGCGGCTCCTCGTGCCCGCAGGCACGGCAGCGGGCGGTGCGGGCGGAGCGGGCGGGGCGGCGAGCCATCGGGACGTCCTGGTCGGTGACGGGAGCGACCGTAGATCGCAGGTGTGACAGCCCACCGACGGATCTAGGAGGGCACAGGCCTCCTAGGACGGCAGGACCAGCATCCCGTCCACGATCTCGGCGAGTCCATCCCGCACGAGTCCGGCTACGACCTGGCGGGTGCGCTCGGGCTCGTCGGGCCAGCCGGCGACCGATGGCGTCGCGTCGAGCGGCACGGCACCCGTGCGGAGGGCGTCGACGAGCCTGCCGCGGCCCTGTCGGTCGGAGCCGTCGAACCGCGACTGGCGCCCCGACGTCCCCGCCGAACCGTGGGCCGGGTCCGGCCCGGCCCGGTCGCCGCGACGCCAGGCGCAGTGCGCGGCGATCGGGCACGCATCGCAGCGCGGGGCACGCTTGGTGCATACGGTGGCGCCGAGGTCGAGCACGGCCTGGTTCCACTCCCACGCCCGGCCCGGCGGGACGAGATCGTCGGCGAGCGCCTGGCCTTCGGGGCGGTGCAACGGCCGCCCCGCCACCGCGCGCGCCAGGAACCGGGCCGCGTTCGTGTCGAGCACGCCGTGGTCGCGTTCGAACGCGAAGACGAGCACGGCGCGGGCGGTGTAGGGGCCGACACCGGGCAGCGCGAGCAGCCGGTCCAGGTCCGTCGGGAGCGCCCCGTGGTGGTCTGCGGCGAGGACCTGTGCGCAGCGGTGGAGGTTGACCGCCCGGCGGTTGTAGCCCAGCCCCGCCCACGCCTCGATCACGTCGCCGACCGACGCCGCGGCGCAAGCCTCGGGCGTGGGGAAGCGGTCCAGGAAAGCGTGGTAGCGCGGCTCCACCCGGGCGACCTGGGTCTGCTGGAGCATCAGCTCGCTGACGAGGATCGCCCACGGGTCGCGCGTGCGCCGCCACGGCAGGTCGCGGCGTCGCGCCTCGCCCCAGGTGAGCAGCTCGTCGGCCAGCCTCATGCGAACGGGAAGCCCGACAGCTCGAGGATCGTGACGGTCAGGTTGTAGAGGGCGTGGACGACGATCGCGACGACGACGAACGGCATCGCGACGGACCAGTCGGGCAAGCCGCGTCCGGCGTGCACGCGCCCCCACATCCGGGCGACACCGAGGCCCGAGATGAACGCAGCGCCGCCGTGGAGCAGCGGCCCGGCGACCCAGCGCCAGACGACGATCGTGGTGGTGGGATCGTCGATGTACACCTCGAGGTAGAGCACGTTCTCGACGACCGCGAAGAACAGACCCGCCAGCAGGGTGATGAGCGGCAGCGTGGCGCGCTGACGGATGACCCAGGGATGGCGCTCGACGAGGTAGACCGCGCCGGAGGCCTTCGCCACCTCCTCGATGATCGGCGCGAACAGCACGATCCCCAGGATGGCCGCGAACGAGCCGTTGCCGATCGACGCCAAGATCGCCCCGACGATCGCGAACGGCCCCGCGGCGAGAGCGGCGAGCGTGATCGCGACCAGCCGGCGGAGGTCACTCGTCTCGGCCCGGCGCCGCAGGTAGTAGGCGTAGAAACCTGTGTCGACCGCGGCTGCTCCCCGCAGCGCCGGCTCGTCGCCGACGAGCTGCCACGCATCGTCGGCACGAGCGGTGCTACCGCCTTCGGCTACTTGAGCACCCTGATCGTCGCCCTCGTCGGTATCGGTACCCGGTGTGGGCGCCACGAACCAGGGCTCGTGCTCGATGCCGTGACGGTCGGGGCGGCGGCGCATCAGGCGGCTCGGGACCTGTCCCGACGCACGATCGCGGTCCCGTAGCAGAGGACCTCGACGGACCTGCTCGTGCTGCGTCCACCGGTGTCGATCATCGACGTCTCGAAGCGAACGTTCACGACCGCGCTGGCGTGACGGGCCCGTGCGTCGTCGACCATGCGGCGCTTCGCCTCGCGACGGGCGCGGGACAGAAGGGTCTGGTAGCTCCTGAGCTCACCGCCGACCAGGTTGCGCAGTCCGGCGAGGAAGCTCTTGAGGTAGTCGGTCGAGATCACGACCGTCCCCATGACGAGCACTCCGACATCGGCGCCCTCGTCCATCCCGAGGAACGTGCGCGTGTCGGTGACCGGGAAGGCGGCGTGGAGCCGCTCGGCCGTGTCGAGCTCGCGGAGGTGGTTGCGCTCTCGGACCGCCCCGAGCCCGCCGCCGACGACGAGGAGCACCAGGACCATCGCGAGGGGGACGAGGAGCTCCACCGATCAGCCGGCGGGGGCTACCACGACGGCGGTGCCGTAGGCGTACAGCTCCGCCGCCCCACCCGCCACCGCCGAGGTGGTGAACCGCACGTTGACCACGGCGTTGGCGCCGAGCTGACGCGCCTGACCGAGCATGCGGTCGAGCGCCTCGCGGCGGGCCTCGGTCAGCAGCTCGGTGTAGGCGCGGATCTCGCCGCCGACGAGGTTCTTGAGGCTGGCGCCGATGTCACGACCCAGGTGCTTGGCCCGGATCGTGTTGCCCTGGACCAGCCCCTTCACCTCGACGATCGTCTGCCCCGGGATCGTCTCGGTGTTGACCACTATCACGCTTCCGACTCCCCGTCCGAGCTGCCGGTGCCGGCGAGCTCGACCGGGGGCACGTCGGGCGTGTCAGGCGAGTCCACCGCCCGGAACACGACCTCGTCCTTGTCGATGTCGACGTCCGCGACGATGAGCTGGCCCGCGCTGAACTCGCCGAAGAGCATCCGCTCCGACAGCACGTCCTCGAGCTCGCGCTGGATCGTGCGCCGCAGCGGCCGCGCCCCGAGCTGGGGGTCGTAGCCCTTCTCGGCGAGCCAGCTCTTGAGCGCGTCGGTGAGTTCGAGGTCGAGGTCCTTGGAGCGCAGCTGGTTCTTCACGCGCTTGATCATCAGGTCGACGATCGACTTGACCTCGTCCTTGGTCAGCGGGTGGAAGACGATGACCTCGTCGATGCGGTTGAGGAACTCGGGGCGGAAGTGCTTCTTGAGCTCCTCGTCCACCTGCTTCTTCATCTTCTCGTACACCGACGCCTCGTCGCCGCTTGCCGCGAAGCCGACCGCCGGGGCGGTGAGGTTCTTGGTGCCGAGGTTGGACGTCATGATCAGGATCGTGTTCTTGAAGTCGACCTGATGACCCTGCGCGTCCGTGAGCCGCCCGTCCTCGAGGATCTGCAGCAGCGTGTTGAACACGTCGGGGTGGGCCTTCTCGACCTCGTCGAACAGCACGACGCTGAACGGCCGGCGGCGGACCTGCTCGGTGAGCTGGCCACCCTCCTCGTAGCCGACGTAGCCGGGAGGCGAGCCGATGAGGCGGCTGACGGTGTGCTTCTCCATGTACTCGGACATGTCGAGGTGGATCAGCGCGCCCTCGTCGCCGAACAGGTACTCGGCGAGGGTCTTGGCCAGCTCGGTCTTGCCGACACCGGAGGGCCCGAGGAAGATGAACGAGCCCGACGGCCGCTTGGGGTCCTTGAGGCCCGCACGGGTCCGGCGGATGGCCTTGGAGACGGCTCCGATGGCGGGCTGCTGCCCGATGACGCGCTTGTGCAGCTCGTCCTCCATCTTGAGCAGCTTCTGGCTCTCCTCCTCCGTCAGCTTGAAGACGGGGATGCCGGTCCAGTTGGCGAGGACCTCGGCGATGGTCTCCTCGTCGACGGTGAGGACCGTGTCCATGCCCTCGGAGCGCCACTCTTTCTCGCGGCTCTGGCGCCGCTCGATGAGCTTCTTCTCCTCGTCCCGCAGCGACGCCGCGCGCTCGAAGTCCTGGCCGTCGATGGCCGCTTCCTTGGACTTGCGGGTCTCCTCGATCTTCTCGTCGAGGTCCTTGAGGTCGGGCGGGGCGGTCATCGACTGGATGCGCAGGCGCGAGCCGGCCTCGTCGATCAGGTCGATGGCCTTGTCGGGCAGGAAGCGGTCGGAGATGTAGCGGTCGGCGAGGTTGCCGGCCGCGACGAGCGCCTCGTCGGTGATGGTGACGCGGTGGTGGGCCTCGTAGCGGTCGCGCAGGCCCTTGAGGATCTCGATCGTGTGCTCGATCGTGGGCTCCTCGACCTTGACCGGCTGGAACCGGCGCTCGAGGGCGGCATCCTTTTCGAGGTGCTTGCGGTACTCGTCGAGGGTCGTGGCCCCGATGGTCTGGATCTCGCCGCGGGCCAGCATCGGCTTGAGGATGCTGGCGGCATCGATCGCACCCTCGGCGGCACCCGCCCCGACGAGCGTGTGCAGCTCGTCGATGAACAGGATGATGTCGCCGCGGGTGGTGATCTCCTTCAGCACTTTCTTGAGGCGCTCCTCGAAGTCACCGCGGTAGCGGGACCCGGCGACCAGGGCGCCGAGGTCGAGGGTGTACAGGTGCTTGTCGCGCAGCGTCTCGGGGACGTCGCCGGCGACGATGCGCTGAGCGAGGCCCTCGACGATGGCGGTCTTGCCGACACCGGGCTCGCCGATGAGGACGGGGTTGTTCTTGGTGCGCCGCGACAACACCTGCATGACCCGCTCGATCTCGCGGAAGCGGCCGATGACGGGGTCGAGCTGGCCCTCGCGGGCGGCCTGGGTGAGGTTGCGGCCGAACTGGTCGAGGACGGTCGAGCCCTCGCGGCTGCCGCCGCTGCTCTCGCCGACGCCGGCGCCGGCCTTCTGGGGGTCGCCGGAGTAGCCGGACAGCAGCTGGATGACCTGCTGGCGGACGCGGTTGAGGTCGGCGCCCAGCTTCTGCAGCACCTGGGCGGCGACGCCCTCACCCTCGCGGATCAGGCCGAGGAGGATGTGCTCGGTGCCGATGTAGTTGTGACCCAGCTGCAGCGCCTCGCGCAGGCTCAGCTCGAGGACCTTCTTGGCGCGGGGCGTGAACGGGATGTGCCCTGCCGGAGGCTGCTGGCCCTTGCCGATGATCTCCTGGACCTGGTCACGGACGGCCTGGAGCGAGATGTTCAGCGATTCGAGGGCCTTGGCGGCGACACCCTCACCCTCGTGGATCAGCCCGAGCAGGATGTGCTCGGTCCCGATGTAGTTGTGGTTGAGCATCCTCGCCTCTTCCTGCGCGAGGACGACCACCCGGCGGGCCCTGTCGGTGAACCTCTCGAACATCTCAGCACTCCCCGCTGCCGGGTCGACTTCCCCACTCTAGGAGAGTCGTCCAACCAGCAGCCATACTCAACAAGTCTCGTGCGAACTCTCGGGGACGCGACCACCGGCGTTCGGTCTAGGAGTTGCTGGCCGGTGGGACGCCCAGCCCCTTCTCAACGCGATGGAGGGGGGCGGTGTTCCGACACCTCGAAGGTACCGGTTGGGTGTGCGGAGACCGTGCGGAACCGCCTGGACCTGAGCCGTCGGGGCTTAGGTGCGGGCTCAGCGCTCGCCGACGAGGTCGCGGAGGTGGTCCTCCACGGCACGCGTCACGGCGGCGACACCGCCGGCGATGCGCAGGTGGCGCACCGCTCCCTCCTGCTCCTCGATGAACGCCCGAGATATGGGCGATCCTTCCAGGCCCTGGCCGTCGATCAGCACGAACAGCCCGGGCGTGGAACCGGCGGCGGCGCCGGCGACGAGGCCGTCGGCGAAGGCGCGCCCCGTGGCGACCCAGATGGTCGTATCGGGCACGCGGCGGCGCTCGGCCTCCCGTGCCACGTCGACGGAGGTCGCGTAGCGGTCCTCGCCCGCCAGTCGCCGAACGGTGCCGGCCCGCGCGTCAATGGCGGCTGCGACGCTCTGAGAGACCGACGCGGGTCCACCGACGATGGTCGCGTCGACGTCGGGGCTCAGCTGTCCCGCGGTCTCCGGCGGCAGCTGGTCCGAACGCACCAGCAGCACCGGTTTGACCTCGGCGGCCGCGAGGCCGGAGGCGCTCAGCGCGTCGGGCCAGCCGCGGTTGGGGTCGGTGTCGATCCCCTGGGCGATGAAGACCTCGTCCGAGTCGGGCAGGTTGAAGGCGATCTGCGCCGCGGTCTCGAAGCGGTTGGCACCCCCGAGCCGCTGGACCCGCACGCCCATCGCGCGCAGGTCGTCAGCGACCTGTTCGGACAGCGCCGCCGGGCCGCCGAGCAGGACGGCGTCACGGGCCTGTAAGCGCTCGACCTCGGTGGCCGTGGCGTCCGAGAGCCCATCACGGTGTGACAGCAGCAGTGGTCCGTCGAGGTGCGACGCGAGCGGAGCACCGGCGAGCGCGTCCGCGTACTCGAACGCGGTGGCGATCGTCACCACGTCCGCCCGCGCCCAGGTCGCCCGCGAGACCGCCGCAGCCGTGGCGATGCGGTCGTCGCCGGCGTGGCGCTCGACGATGCGCGGAGCGTCGAGAGGCTCGGCGGTCGCGGCCTCGGCATCCACGATGCCGTAGCCGTAGGTGACCGTGTAGCTGCCGCGCGCCCCGCTGCCCGGTGTGCGCGCCGTCCGCTTCAGGATGTCGATCGTGTCGCGCGCCGACCGCCCCTGAGCGAGGAGCAGCGCGGCGACACCGGCGACGTGCGGGGCGGCCATCGACGTCCCCGCCAGGTACTCGTAGTCCCGCGGCAGCTCGCACACGCTCTGGTGGCCTGCCGGGTAGGTCGAGGCGATGTCCTCCTCGCAGACGGGGCTGTTCAACCCCCCAGGTGCGGCAACGACGTTGAAGCCGGGCTGCACGGCGAGGTTGGAGTACGGGGCGCGCTGCTCGAAGCGGTCGGTGGCGACGACGCACACGACCTGGGGATCGAAGGCGGGCTCGCCGCACACCACGCTCGCGTCGTTGCCCGCGGCGGCGACCACGACGACCCCCGCCGCGGTCGCTTCCGAGACCGCGTCGCGGACCGGCTCGAAGCCGCCGGTGATGCTGATGAGGGGCGAGTGGGGACCGGCGTTCAGGCTGAGGTTGATGACGTCGGCGCCGTTGCGCGTGGCCCAGCGGATCCCCGCCGCGATCTCCGCGGTGTTGCCCACCACCTGGTCGTCTTCGCGGTGCAGCACCTTCACCGACAGCAGGCGCGCATCCGGAGCGACACCGGCGATGCCGACGTCGTTGCCGGCGAGCGCGGCCGCGATGCCGGCGACGTGGGTGCCGTGACCCGAGAACGGCGGCTCCTCACCGGAGCGGTAGTCGCCGTTGCCGCAGCCGTCGAAGTCGTCGGCGCAGCCCGAGTACGTGACGCCAGCGACCACGTTGGCGACGAGGTCGGGGTGGCCCAGGTCGATGCCGGAGTCGACGATGGCGATGGTCGTCCCCGCCCCGGTGCTGCGCTCCCACGCTCCGGGAGCCCGCACCTGCTCCAGGCCCCACTGTCGACCGCGCAGCGGATCGCCCTGTGCATGCGCGGCCGGTACCGGCACGAGGCCGGCGAGGACCGCGAGGGCGGCGACGAAGGTCACGGGGAGCGCTCTCACAACGGTGAAGGTACGTGGCAGCCGATCGGCTCGCGTCACGTGGTGGAGATCACGCTTCGGGGCGCAGGGTGGGGAAGAGGATCACGTCGCGGATGTTGGCGACGTCCGCCAGCAGCATCACCAGCCGGTCGACCCCGACGCCCAGTCCACCGGTCGGCGGCAGGCCGACCTCCATGGCTCGCAGGTAGGCCTCGTCGAGCACCATCGCCTCCTCGTCACCGGCGGCCTTGGCGAGCGCCTGCGCCTCGAAGCGCTCGCGCTGGTCGTTGGGGTCGATCAGCTCGGTGAAGGCGTTGGCCCACTCCCGGCCGGTGGCGATCAGCTCGAAGCGCTCGGTGACGTGCGGCTGCGAGCGGTGGCGCCGCGCCAGCGGTGAGGTCTCGATCGGGTGCTCGGTCACGAACGTCGGCTCCCACAGCCCCGGCTCGACCAGCTTCTCGAACATCTCGACGACGAGCTTGCCGGCGCCCCACGCGTACTCGGTCGGCACACCGTGGTCGGCGCACAGCGCGCGGAGATCGACCAGGTCGAGGTCGTAGGTGAGGTCGTCTCGCCCGGTCGCCTCGCGCACCAGCTCGAGCAGGGGCCGCCGCGGGTAGGGGCCGCTGAGATCCACGTCGCGTCCCTGGAAGCTGACGGCGAGCTGACCGCGGGCTTCGATGGCCGCGCGCTGCACCAGCGCCTCGGTCAGCTCCATCATGTCGGTGTAGTCGCCGTACGCCTGGTACGCCTCGAGCATCGTGAACTCGGGGTTGTGCCGCGCGCTCATGCCCTCGTTGCGGAAGTTGCGGTTGATCTCGTACACCCGATCCATGCCGCCGACGATGAGACGCTTGAGGTACAGCTCCGGGGCGATGCGCAGGAACAGCTCCACATCGAGCGCGTTGTGGTGGGTGACGAACGGACGCGCCGCGGCACCCCCGGGGATGGGGTGGAGCATGGGCGTCTCGACCTCGACGAACCCTCGCTCGTCCATCTCCGTCCTGAGGGCGCGGACCACCTTCGACCGGATGGCGAACACCGCCCGGCTGTCCTCGTTGACGATGAGGTCGACCTCACGCTGGCGGTAGCGCTGCTCCACGTCCGCCAGGCCGTGCCACTTGTCCGGCAGGGGCCTCAGCGTCTTGGCGAGGAGCGTCAGGGTGGCGGGGCGGACCGACAGCTCGCCCCGCTTCGAGGCCATGACCTCGCCCTCGGCCCCGACCCAGTCGCCGACGTCGAGATGCTCGAGCAGCGCCGTCGACGCCTCGTCGAGGACCTTCGCGGGTACGAACAGCTGCAGGTCCTGGCCCGCCTCACGCAGAACGAGGAAGCGCAGCTTGCCCATCTCCCGCTTCGCGACGACGCGCCCCGCGATGCGCACGACCTCGCCGGTCTCGGACCCCGGCTCGATGTCCGCCCACGCGCGACGCACCTCGCGGAGCGTGTGCGTCGGGTCGAACCGGTACGCGAACGCCTCGATACCGGCCTCGGCGAGCGCCCCGACCTTGTCACGGCGCGCCTGGATGAGATCGTCGAGCCGCGACGCCTCTTCCTCGGCGGTCACGGCTTCGGGGCGTTGCTCGTCCGTCACACGATCCTCCGGGGCGGGGCGCGAGCGTAGGCGTGACAAGTCGGTGTACCGGTCCTCTCGGTCATTACCGAGCCCAGCGGTACACCGACGCGTCAGCCAACCTCAACGAGCGTGCCTTGACACACTCACCCCGGAGGCGCCGTGGAACCGGATCCATCGCGCGAACGCGCGGCCTGGCGTACAGGCTCGGCTCGGTGGCTCGCTGCGTTGGTGTACGCATTCCGTTGCCATCTGGCACCGGATCGCGTACATCGACGCGATCGGGCGGGTCAGCGGGCGGTGTTGCGCTCCCAGATGATGCGCAGGCCCTTGAGGGTGAGCCACGGGTCGTGGTGGTCGATGGTCTCGCAGGCCTCGAGCACCGCCGGGGCGAGCCCGCCCGTGGCGACTGTCGTCGTACCAGGACCGAGCTCGTCACGCATCCGTTGCACGACCGCATCGACCTGACCGGCGAAGCCGTAGACGATCCCGGACTGGAGCGCGGCTGTGGTGGAGCGACCGATCGCGGAGGGCGGGGTGAGCGTCTCGACATCCGGTAGTCGGGCGGTGCCCTTCACCAGCGCCTGCGTCGAGGTGTTGACACCCGGGGCGATCGCCCCGCCCACGAACTCGCCGTCCTTGCTCACCGCGTCGAACGACGTCGCCGTCCCGAAGTCGACCACGACCGCCGGTCCGCCGTACAGCTCGAAGGCCGCGACGGCGTTGGCGATCCGGTCTGCGCCGATCTCCTTGGGGTTGTCGTAGCGCAGCGCGATCCCGGTCCGGGTACCTGGCTCGACCAGGATCGGCGGCGAGTGGAAGTAGCGGTCGGTCATGGCCCGCAGGCGCTCGGTGATCAGCGGCACGACGCTGGCGATGACGACCCCGTGGAGGTCGTCGTCGAGGCCGAGTCGCTCGAACGCGAGGAGGCCCTGGATCATCAGTGCCCACTCGTCGGAGGTCCGGGCCGAGTCGGTCGAGATGCGCCAGTGGTACGCCAGCTCCGCGCCCTGGAACACGCCGAGGACGGTGTTGGAGTTGCCGACGTCGACCGCCAGCAGCACCGGTCAGTCCCCGTTCTGCACGCGCGGGTGCCGGGCGAACAGACCCATCTCGCTCGGCGAGCGGGGCTTGACGGTGGGCACCTCCGAGGTGTCCTCGAGCTCCGACCTCTCGGTCCACTCGTCATCGTCCGGACCGTCGCCGTCGGTCGGCTCCGGTTCCGCTGCCGTCGCCTCTTGGGCGAACTCGTCGCCGCGTGGCGGCGGTTGGTCGGACGGGGCGACGCCTCCCTCGGTGGTCTCGGGTTCGGGGGCCTCGGGCTCGGGAGCCTCGGGGTCCGGCGCCGTGGCCTCGGGGATCGCTGGCTCGGCCGGAGCGTCGGCTTCCGGAGAACTGGCCTCGGGGACCGTTGGCTCGGCTCCATCCTCGGTCTGGGGACGACGGGCAGCGAGCGGCGGCCCGGCGCTCCTCACCGGACCATCGTCGTCGAACACGGACCAGTCGACGTCATCGTCCTCGAGGTCGAGCGTCCGCTCCAACGCCGCGACGGTCTCCTCGGAAGGGGCAGGCGGCTGCCGTCCAGAGTCGGCTCCGCGCTGGGGTTCCGGCTCGGGCTGGCGCTCCGGTTCCGCAGGGGGCTCGGACTCGGGTTCCGGCTCGGACTCGGGTTCCGTTTCGGGCTCAGGCTCGGGCTCGGGTGGGCGCTCCGGCTCCGCGGGAGGCTGCGGCTCGGGCTCGACCTCCGGGGCAGGCGCGGTCTCCGATGGGGCCTCCACCGCGGGTGCAGGTTGCGCCTCGGGGACCCCCTCGGGGGCCGCCTCGGGTACCGCCTCGGCCTCCACATCCGGCTCGGACGCGGCGTCGGGCGGCATCTGGGGCTGCGGCGCGGAGCGGTTCGGATCGAACAGCGCCCCGCTTGCAGCGACGGTCCCCGCGTCCGTGGGCGAGGTCGTCGACCGCGGGTGGGGGATGGCGGACGGTGAGGCGGACGGCACCTCGGCGCTCTCGACGTCGAGGGAGACGTCGAGGTGCTCCGCGGAGTGCGTCAGCGCCCCGACCGAGATGCGGTCGACACCGGCTTCGGCGTAGGCGCGGGCGTTGTCGAGCGTGATGCCGCCCGAGGCCTCCAGACGGGCATGCCCTGCGGTGAGCTGGACCGCGTGGCGGACCTGCTCGACCGAGAAGTTGTCGAGCAGGATGTCGGTCGCCCCCGCGTCGAGGGCGACCTCGAGTTCGGCGACCGACGTCACCTCGATCTGCACCGACGTCGCCCCGGCTCGCGACAGCGCCGCCGACACGGCGGTGCGGAGGTCGCCGACGGCGGCCACGTGGTTGTCCTTGACGAGGATCGCGTCGTGCAGCCCGAGCCGGTGGTTCGCGCCTCCCGCGGCGCGGACAGCGGCCTTCTCGAGCAGACGCAGACCCGGCGTCGTCTTGCGCGTGTCGCGCACGCTCGCGTCGGTCCCCGCGACCGCCTCCACGTAGCGCGCGGTCGTGGTGGCGATGCCGGACAGGTGGCTCAGGAAGTTCAGGGCGCAGCGCTCGGCGGTCAGGATCGAACGCAGCGGCCCCTGCAGCGTCGCGATGGTGGCGCCGGCGGCGACGTGCTGGCCGTCTTCGACGACCGGGCTGACCTCGACGCGAGCGTCGACCTGGCCGAAGACCTCGACCAACGTGGCGACACCGGCGACGACGCCCTCGGTCCGCGCGACGATGCGGGCGGTCCCGACGAGTCCAGGCTCGAGCACCGCCAGGGACGTGACGTCTCCACGGTCGCCGAGGTCCTCGGCGAGGGCGCGTGCGACCGCGCGGCGGCTCGCGCGCTGGAGGTCGGAGTCGTCCAGTTGGGGCTCGTAGACCGGGATGTGCGCCCGGGGGGCGACCGATGACGGCTCGAACGCCGGCTCGGCGACGGGCTCGGGTTCCGCGGATGGTTCGGGTTCGGCGGGTGGCTCCGCTGCAGCGTCGGTCGGCGCCGGTCCGACTGGGGGGACCTCGTACTCGAGCTCAGCACCATCGGTCGTCCAGTCGAGAGGCTCGTCGGCCTCGTCGTCCTTCTTGCCCCTAAGCCACCGCACCCGCGATCTCGACTCCCGTTCGGGTCACCTGGTTCTGTTCGTCCACGAAGACCACCGTGGGTTCGTGCTGTCGCGCCTCAGCATCGTCGAAGTCCGCGTAGCTGATGATGATGACGCGGTCGCCAGGATAGACAAGCCGTGCGGCGGCACCGTTGAGGCCGATGACACCGCCGCCACGCTCGCCGGGGATGACGTAGGTCTCGAGCCGTGCGCCGTTGTCACAGTCGACGATCTGCACCCGTTCGTTGGGCAGCAGATCCGCGGCCTGCATCAGGTCGGGATCGATCGTGACCGACCCGACGTACGCCAGGTTCGCCTCGGTGACGGTGGCGCGGTGGATCTTGGACTTCATCAGCGTGCGTCGCACGTGGGCCTCCCGTGTCGTTCCGGCTCAGCCGGTTCCAACCGGTGTCTCAACTGGTCGCTGCGAGCAGATGCTCCTCGTCCGACTCGTCCCCGACGACGACGTTGTCGATCAGTCGGGCCCGGCCAACGTAGGCCGCCACGGCCACCAGCCACGAACCTGTCGCGGTCCTCTGCGCCTCCTCGCGGTCGCCCTCTTGGCGGTCACCGTCGGGGGGCTGCAGCGTGTCGGGGTCGACGACCTCGACGTACTCGGAACGGACGCTGGGGTTCGATGCCAGGGTATCGCTGACGACCTCCCGCAGCACATCGGGGTCAGGTGAACGCCCCGCATCACGCGCTTCCCTGGCCGCGAGCACCGCCTCCCGAAGGCCCCGCGAGATGGTCGTGGCCGCGGCCCGCTCGTCGTCGTCGAGGTACGCGTTGCGACTGCTCCTCGCCAGCCCGTCGGACTCGCGCACCGTCGGCACGCCCACCACCTCGACCGGCACGTCGAGGTCGGCGACCATCCGCCGGATCACCTGCAACTGCTGGAAGTCCTTGCGGCCGAAGAACGCGACGTCGGGCTGGACGAGGTTGAACAGCTTGGCGACGACGGTCGTCACCCCGTCGAAGTGCCCCGGCCGGCTCGCCCCGCACAGGCCCTCGGTGAGGCCCGCCACCGAGACGGTCGTCCTGACGGGGCGCGGGTAGACCTCCTCGACCGTCGGCGCGAACACGAGATCCGGGCAGTGGCCACCCAGCGACGCCAGCTGCGCTTCGTCTCCCTCCAGATCGCGTGGGTAGGCATCCAGATCCTCGCCCGGTGCGAACTGCAACGGGTTGACGAAGATGCTGACTACGACGAGGTCCGCAGCGGGGCACGCCGCCTCGACCAGCGCGAGGTGCCCGGCGTGCAGCGCGCCCATGGTGGGCACGAGTGCGACGCGGCGTCCGTCGAGGCGGGCGGTTGCGATCGCCGTGCGCAGCTCGGCGACGGCGACGATCCGCCTCATCCTCCGCCTCCCAGGGCTGCCTCCAGCGCGGCCACCTGGTCCTCGGCGAGCGACGGGCGCACCTGGTCGAGGATCACCCGGGTCAGCGCACGGTAGGCGGTGGCGAGCTCCGGTAGGTCGGCATCGAGGACCTCGAGGTGTCGGGTGATCGTGCCGGCGTCACCGCGGGTGACCGGGCCGGTGAGGGCGGCCGCGCCGCGTTCCACGGTGTGCCGCGTCGAGGCCGTGACGAGCGGACCGATGAACGCCACCGGGTCGTCGATGCCCGCCGCCAGGAGCAGCCGGCGCGCGACCGTGACGACCGCCCCGACCGCGTTGCTGCCCACCGTGAGTCCCGCGTGGTAGAGCAGCCGTGCGGCATCGGGTAGGTCGTGGGGCGTCCCGCCCAGCTGCTCGACGAGATCGCGCGCCCACGCGCGGTCGGCGGGGCGCGTGGTGACCGCCCAGGCCGCGCCGACCAGGACGTCGGGGTCGGCGGTCGCATCGGGGACCGTCTGGGCTGGGTGACAGGCGGCGGTGCGCGCTCCCGCGAGGGCGGGGCGCTCGAGCACGTCGAGGCCGAGGGAGCCTGCGACGTGGATCATCCGCTGTCCCTCGTGCACGGCATCCGCCGCGGCCAGCGCGTCAGCGACCGTGGGGACCGCATCGTCCGGGGTGCTGATCACCACGAGGTCGGCGCCCCGCGCCAGCTCGGCGAGGTCGCGGTCGCTGCCGCTGCGTGCTCCTGCGAACCTTGCCGTGAACCGTTCACGCGACTCCAGACCGCCGCCGCCGGCGGCGACGATCCGGTGGCCGGCCCGCGTCAGCCCGGCGGCCAGCAACGTGCCGACCCGGCCGGGGCCGATGACGGTGACGGTGCCTCGAGGCAGCCGGTCGTTCACCGCTCCACCCCCGGGGGCGGACCCACCGGACGCTCCCACTCGTCCGCGAGGAACGCTCCCGGGCCGGGAGGACCGGCGGGGCGCTCGGGGCCCGATCCCGGCAGCCCAGCCAGGCGCACGTGCAGCTCCACACCCTCGATCGGGGCCATCTCGGCGACGATCGAGCTCAGACGGGTGCCGTCAGGGAGCTCCCCCGCAGGCATGACCTCCATCAGCGGCACGAGCACGAACGCGCGCTCGCGCAGCCGGGGATGCGGCACGACGAGGTCCTCGTCGTCGATCGTGCGGTCGCCGTAGAGCAGGATGTCGATGTCGAGCGTCCGAGGACCCCAGCGCTGCTCACGCGACCGGTCCCGTCCGTGGCGTTCCTCGATCGCCTGGACCGTCGTCAGCAGCCGCTGCGGGGCGAGGGTCGTGCGCACGGCCACGACCGCGTTGAGGTAAGGATCCTGCTCGATGCCTCCGACCGGCTCGGTATCGTACACCCCGGAGAGCGCGGTGACGTCGATGCCCTCGGCGTCGTGCAGGTCGCGGACCGCCGCCTCGATCGTGTCCAGTCGCGCCCCGACGTTGCTGCCCAGTCCGAGGTAGGCGTCGACGGGCGTTCGCCGTCGCGGCCGGAGCAGGTCGCGGAACCTCACGTCCGTTCCCGCCGGATGGTCACGGAGATGTCGTGGACCGGGACGGCGACCGGGGCGTCGGGCTTGTGCACGGTCACCTCGGCAGCGTGGACCCGGTGCTCCTCGAAGCACGTGTCGAGCACGGCGACGGCCAGGCGCTCGATGAGGTCGTAGGGTCCGCTGGTCGCGGCGCGGTGGACACGCTCCGACAGCGCGGCGTAGTCCACCGTGTCGTTGAGGTCGTCGGAGGCGCCGGCGGCCGACAGGTCCACCTCGACCACGACATCGATCAGGAACCGCTGACCCTCCTCACGCTCGCGTGGTAGGACGCCGTGGTACGCGAAGACCTCCATGCCCTCGATGGCGATCCGGTCCAACACCTCTCCGACCCGGTACCGACGCCATCGTACGGCCGATCCCCTGTGGCTGGTCCGGACCGCCTACCAGCACGGCTGCCCCGACGCCCTCGCCCCGCCCTAGCTGTAGGAGCGACGCCGCACGGGCGGCTCAGGTGGCGGTGGCGATGGCGTGGGTGAGGCGGAGCGCACGGACCGTCTCGGCCACGTCGTGGACCCGGACGATGGCAGCCCCGCAGAGGGCAGCGTGAGCGGCGGAGACCACGCTGCCGATGAGACGTTCCGCCGGCTCCTCGACGCCCGTGATGCGACCCAGGAACGACTTGCGCGAGGTGCCCACGAGCACCGGGCGTCCGAGCGAGGTGAAGTCTCGCAGGCTGCGCAGCAGCGCGAGGTTGTGGTCGACGGTCTTGCCGAACCCGATGCCGGGATCGACGATCACACGGTTGCGGTCGATACCGACGTGGGCGGCACGCTCGACCGTCTCGGCGAGGAAGTCGAACACCTCACCGACGACGTCCGCGTAGCGCGGGTCGCGCTGCATCGTGCGGGGCGTGCCGCGCATGTGCATCGCGACGTAGGGCACGCCGAGTTCAGCCACGGTCGGCAACATCAGCCCATCGAGAGCGCCTGCGGAGATGTCGTTGACGAGGGCGGCGCCGCCTTCGACGGCGGTGCGGGCGACCTGAGCCTTCGACGTGTCGACCGACACCATGATGCCGTCGGATGCCAGCGCCTCGACCACGGGCATGACCCGTCGCAGCTCCTCGGCCTCCGGGACCGGGTCCGCCCCGGGCCGGGTCGACTCGCCACCTACGTCGATCACCTGGGCGCCCGCCGCGACCAGCTCGCGGGCGTGCTCGATGGCCGCCTTGAAGTCGCCGTCGGGATCGAACAGCACGCCGCCGTCGGAGAAGGAGTCGGGGGTGACGTTCACGACGCCCATGACCAGCGGTCCCTGCGAGAACGCGAACGTGCCGACCGCGGTCACGAGGGGAGGTGGCGGCTCGAGCCACGCATCGACGGCGTAGTCGACGGTCGCCTCGATCAGCTCGGCCAGCTCGGGTCCACCTGCGCGCCCCGCCGCGCTGGCGATCCGGGAGGGGGTCGAGACGGTACGGAGGCGGTCGCCCTCGACGTCGACCTGCCCCCCGCCGGACGCGATGGCGTCGCCGACCTGCTGTGCCTGCGGCAAGCGGCTGATGACGACCCGTACGCCGCCGCCGTCACGGACGAGCGTGGCGTCCTCGACGCGGACGAACGGGCCCTCGGGGCGGGGGGGGCGGCCGGGCAGAACGGTCCCTTCGGCGGCCGGCGACGGGACCCTACCGCGCGTCCCCGTCACTAGCACTGGCGGAGGACGGGATCTCGTCGTGCCGGTGCGGCTGGCAGCCGGGGCCGTCCCCCATCGTCAACGCGCTGATCCGGTCGTCCACTTCTCCACATGCTCGTGGATCGGGTCTTGACGTGTCACAGGGCGACGGTACGTTCGGTGTATGAGTTCGACCAGCCGCCACGACGGCCCCGCGCCCGACGACGAGCCCTTCGTGGTCCCGGTCGCGCTCGCAGCGGTTGCGTTGGCTGTCTCGGGAAACCAGCGCATCCGGTGGTTTCCGAAGTGCAACGGAAACCACCGGATGCGAGGGTTTCCGGTAAGGGCCGTCAGCGACGTCTAGGCCGATCCGGCCGCGACCGGGGTGCCGTTGGAGCTGTGGCTGAGCCAGCTCGGCCACGCAACCCGAGCCGGCCGGCGCATGCTGCTCAAGGCCGCCACCACGCTGGTGGACATGTCCGCGACGTTCACGGGGTTCCGGGCGGGCCAGATCACCGGGAGCCAGACCCGCGCCATCGTCGACGCCGCTGCGCGCCTGCGCAAGCACGAGCGCACGCAACTCGATGCGGCGCTGGTCGACGACCTGGCCACGGCCCGCAACGAGGAGCCCGACGAGATCACCTGGCGAGTGGTGCTGTTCGCTGCCGAGCTGGAAGCCTCCCGCATCGAACAGTCCGAGGCCGAGGCCGAGCCCGCGGTCAACCGCACGATGATGCAGCCCCGTCTGGACGGGACCGGCGGCCTCCCCGTCCGGGACGGCCTCGGAGGTCGCTAACGCTGCTTTCGGAAACCCTCGCATCCGGTGGTTTCCCTTGCACTTCGGAAACCACCGGATGCGCCTGGTTTCCGAGAGACAGCCATCGCAACTGGGTGGCCGTCGCAGTGAGGTGGCGACGCGCTGGTGGACATCTTCCGCGAGTCCCTGGACGGCCACGGCGGTTGCACGGACGACGATCACGACGCCGACCCCTTCGACAGCGGCGACGGCCCTGACGGCGGCGACGGCAACGGCAGCGGCGGCGACGACGGCGACGGTGACGGTGATGGCGGCGGTGGCGACGGAGGCACCGGTGGGGGTGGCGCCACCTGCAAGGTCAAGCCGGCGCAGCCGCTGGTGCTGGCCACCACCACGCTGCAGGACCTGATCGGGCTGACCCACGGCCCGGGCGAGCTGCTGACGACCCTGACCGGTGGGCGGATCCGCATCACCAACGCGGCGCTACGCCGCCTCGTCGACGAGGGTTTCCGAGAAAGGGCGTCGCAACCGAGTGGCCGTCGCGCACGATCCGCGACCCGACGCCTCAAGCGACCCGACAACCGTCAGGAACCGGGCGCCAGACCCCCGAACCCGTGAGCCCCACCGCGGTGGGGCTCATACCCATGCTCGCCGGTGGCGGGGAGCAGCCTGGTGGGCGCCGAGGCTGCCTCCGCGCGCTCGTAGGAGCGCGCTGCTAGGGGATCTCGGTGATGCGTGGTGCGGCGATCGTCGTCGGGGCGGGCACGTCCCGCAGGTCCTGCGACGCACGTGCGTCGTGGTCGCCCGGACGCTCCGACCGGGGTCCCGGCGACTCCCGGCGCCCCGGCAGCGGGCGGCCGGTGCCCTCCGGGCTGTGGGCTTCGGGTCGGCCACCCCGCAGGGGCGTGTCGCGCCCCGCGGAGGGGGCGCGCCCCGGTTCACGTGCGGGCGGGGCGCTGACGATGCGCCAGCTCGCCTGCGCCGTGGCGTGGATCGTCCCGTTCTCCGACAGCAACGCCGACGCCCCGCGCACGTACGCGTCGTCGGCGTCACCGGCGACGCCAACGGTCCGCAGCGTCGCGCGGGGCGGCACGTCCTCGAGGTAGGTGACGTCGTAGCTGGCGAGCACCGCCCCGCGCGCGTCGCGATCCTCGAGCTGGGCGCGGTTGGGCCACAGCGTGGGGCAGCTCAGCACGGCCGCGGTGATCGCGGGGGAGAAGACGCCGTCCTCGCTGGTGTCCTCGTCGGCGAGGAACGAGGTGATGACGCTGTCGGGTCCGTGCCAACCCGGCTTCAGTCGCAGCCCCTGGGGGTTGTCGCCACACAGCCAGCAGGTGGTGTGCAGGTCCGTGTCGCCGGAGGGGTCATGCTCGGCCGCCGGCAGCGGCACGTCGGCCAGCGCTCGCATCGAGGCGAACCGCGGTGGGAGCTCGGACCGCCCCGCCCGGACCAGGCCGGTGGCGAGGACCATGACGGGTTCGTCCTCGGTCGTGGCGTCGGTCCGGCGCCGGATCTCGACGGTGACGTCGTCGCCATCCGTCGACACTGCGGCGTACAGCTCGTCGCCGACCGGCACGAGCCGATCGACCGCGACCGACAGCGACGCGACGGACCGGGGCAGGCCCGCCCCGAGCCGGGCCGCGTCGAGGATGCCGGCCGCCAGCACCCCGGGGTGTAGGTAGCCCTGCGGCTCGGCGTAGGCGGTCGCGGGCAGGAAGCTGCGTTCGGTCGCCCCGTCCCGTTCGATCGTCTCCTGACCCCAGCGCAGGGTCATCATCGGTGGTCCGGTGGTCACCAGGTTCGTCGCCACGTGCAGCCTCCGAGTCGTCGCTGCTCGGTGTCCAGCATGGGGCGCCGATGGCGGCTGTGCGGGGTGATGTGCCCGTCGACCGGACGGGCCTCGGTAACGGGCTCCTGCGTTCCGACAGGTGGCCCGATGGTGCCAACGCGCGGGTGCGCAGCACCACCGCCGCGCACCCGGCGCTACCGGAGGTCGTCAGTCCTGCGAGATCGGGGCGGGCGGGAACGGCGCGTCGACCGTGCGGCCCTCGATGAGGTTCGACGGCAGCGCGACGCGGAAGATCTGGGTGGTCGTGCTCGGATCCGAGGGGCCACCCTCGAGGTCGGGCGTGCGCTCGTAGCCCAAGAACGGCACCGACCACGTCCCGGTCTTGACCGTGACGTCGCCGCGCGTGTGCACCGGGAAGAAGAACGACGAGTCGGAGGCCGACACGAACAGCCCCAGACGGTGCCCCTCACGCAGGATCCAGTCCTGCGGCAGCGACTCGAAAGCGACCCCACCGGAGCCGTCGATGAGCTGCGCGCCGCGCTGGATCATCCTCGCGACGCCGTCGGGCCCGACGTCGTACAGCAACGTCACCATGTTGGCGAGCGGGTACTCGGTGTCCACGTCCACCGCGACCTCGTACGGACCGCTGAACCGCAGGTCGTACGGGGCGGGCGGGGTGAAGGTCCACAGACCGTTGCTGGGGTTGCCGGCGCTGTTGCCCTGGTTGTCCACGTAGGTACCGCCGAGCAGCGGGAAGCGGTGCAGCGTCGCGTCGGCGGGTGGCCACGCGTCCTCGCTGCGCCACTTGCCCTCGTTGTCCTCCACCTCGACCGCCGGCAGGTCGGCTGCCGGGGCGTCCATGAGGTGCTCCTCGAGGAACGCCATGGCCTCGTCCATCCAGCCGTCCCGTCCAACACGCGGGGTCGGGTCCTCGGGGTCGTGCTCGGAACCGCGAGCGTGATCGGACTGGTGGAACCAGGCACGCTTGGGGCTCTCCAGCTCGCTCCACACCGGCAGGAAGTTGTTCGCCTTGGTCTGCATGTCGAAGAACCCGTGGGTCCAGAACACCGGCACGTCGGTGTCGGCCGCCGGGACCTTCAGGTCACGCTCGCGCCAGTACGGCAGATCAGGCTCGTGGACCTGCTGGTTCGCAGCGTGGTACGCGAAGCAGGCTGGATTGATGTAGGCGCCGTTGATCAGCTCTTGCTCGGAGCTGCCGAAGGGGTCGTTCGGTGGGGCGTCGTAGGTGAGGTAGCTGACGTTGATCAGGCGCCAGCCGGCCGTGAACCCGACGCCGTTGCGGTAGATGCCTTCGTACAGACCGATCAGCGGGGCCTGGATCACCGTCGCCGCGAGCCCCTCGGGGTCCTCGGCGAGCGCCATGACCTGGGTCCAGGCGTCGTAGCTCTTGCCCCACATCCCGACCTTGCCGGTGGACCAGGGCTGGCTGGCAGCCCACTCGACCGCGGCCTTGGCGTCCATGCGCTCGCCCCGGCCGCCCATGTCGTAGCAGCCTGCCGAGCCGCCGTAGCCGCGCGAGTCGACCTGGACGTAGGCGAAGCCGCGCTCGAACGGACGGCCCTCCACCATCATGTCCTCGAAGCGCAGCGTCGGCCCCTCTTGGCCGATGGTCGTGCGGAAGTAGGGCCCGACCGAGACGATGACGGGGAAGGTGTCTCCCTCTTGGGCCCAGGCGGGGAGGAACACGTCCGCATGCAGCGAGGTGCCGTCGTCGGAGGGGAAGAACTCCTCGGTCCAGGTCCACTCGTTGGTGCGCTCGACGGTCTGCTCGTTCAGCGATGGCAGCGTGAACGCGACCAGACCGGGCAGCAGGAGCAGTAGCAGCAGGGCGGCGGAGCGACGCACGGTGGTTCCCCTCGGTTCGTCCAGCTAGGAGCCTCTCGGGGCCTACTTCGAGGTCGGCCCCCCGAATCCCTTCCTCCGCCCCGTACCGCTCAGGTACGCCGGGTCCCCGCCGACAGGAACCAGGACCTGCACCGGCCAGGGAGACGTCGTCACGCCCCCGAAGCGCACAGCCAGCTTCGGCCACGGGTACCGCTCCGTGGCCCCGATCGTCGCGGCCGGGGTCCTGATCACCCTCGTCGCGACGCTGTGGTCGGTGGCGACCGTCGAGGCCCAGCAGCGCGCCCGGCTCGACTCCGCCGCCGAGAACGCAGCAGCCCGTGTCCGCGACCGGCTGCGCTCCTACACCGTGTTCCTCGGTCAGCTCCGCAACGAGTTCCTGCTCAACGACGTCCTCGGACGCCAGGAGTTCGAACGCCGGGTCCGCCTCGCCGTGGAGCAGGACATGATCCGCGGCGTCCAGTCGGTGGAGTGGTCTCCGAGCATCCGTGCGGGAGCGGTGGACAGCTACGTGACGTCGGTCCAGCAGGACACGAGCGTGCGGCGCGAGGGCTACCCCGGCTTCGACCTCCGGCCAGCGGTCGAGACCGACGTGCACTACCCGATCGACTACATCGTGCCCTACGACGCCAACACCACCGCGCACGGGTTCGACCTCGCGTCCCACGCTCGCCGCCTCGACGAGGTGCATCGGGCACGCGACACGGCAGCGATGGTCGCGACCCCGCCGGTGCGCCTGGTCCAGGAGCAGGCCGACCAGCGGGGCTTCGTGCTGATGTCGCCGGTCTACACGACCCTCAGCCTCCCCCAGTCGCTGCAACAGCGTCACGCCACGTTCGCCGGGACCGTCCGCCTCGTGTTCCGCTCCGGTGACCTGCTGGACGAGATCCTGGCTCCGCTGCGGCAGATCGAGACCCGCATCCACGATCTCGGTGCCCGCGGAGGGCCCGAAGCTGCGGCGACCGGCGGCACCCTGCTCTACGAGACGACGGCTGACGTCGACGTCGAGGACGGCGCCGCGTGGGTCGACCTCGACGTCGCTGACCGACGGTGGCGGGTGTTCGTGGTGCCGGGGGCCCGGTTCGCGTCCGGACCCCGCTCGCTGCCGTGGGGCGTGGCGCTGGTGGGCCTGCTCCTGACCGGCCTCCTGGCGCGGCTCGCCAACGAGCACGTCCGGGCACGGGACCGCGCGCTCAGCCTGGCCGCCGACATGACCGAGGACCTGCGTGAGGCGCAGGAGCGGTTGCGGGCGCTGATCGACCACGCGCCGGACGCCACGCTCGTCGTCGCCCGCGACGGCACCATAACGATGGCGAGCCGCCGCGTCCGGGACCTGTTCGGCTACGACCCCGACGATCTGATCGGCCGGTCGATCGAGGAACTGCTCCCCGAGGAGGCGCGCGGGCTGCACCGAGCGCACCGCGGGGCGTTCATCGACCGCCCTCGCCCGCGTGACATGGGCTCGGACGGTTCTTCAGCCCGCCCACCCGCCGGCGCCCAGGCGCCGGCGTCCCGGTCTTCGGCCCGCCCACCCGCCGGCGCCCAGGCGCCGCCGTCCCGGTCCCTGGTCGCGGTGCGGGCGGACGGCTCGGAGTTCCCCGTCGAGATGAGCCTGGCGCCGGTCGGGGAGGGCGAGCAGCTCGAGGTCATCGCGGCGGTTCGCGACGTCTCAGTGCGGCGGGAGGCGGAGGAGCTGCTGCGTGGGGCGCTCGAGCACGAACGCGCCGCTGCCGAACGACTGCGGGAGACCGATCGGCTGCGGGCCGCGTTCCTCGAGACCGTCTCGCACGAGCTGCGCACGCCGCTGGCGGCCATCGTGGGCTTCACCGAGATCCTCCGGAGACGGGAAGACGACCTCTCGAAGGTCCAGCTCGCCGACTTCATCCAGCGCATCGACCGCAACGCGCACCGCCTGCACGGGCTCATCGCCGAGCTGCTCGACTTCAGCCGCATCGAACGTGCAGCCCTGGAAGCCGATCTGCAGCCCGTGGACCTCTCGGAGCTCGTCGTCGGGCTGACGGCGTCGCTCGCGACGGTCCTTCAGGGACACTCGATCGAACTGCACATTGAGCCGGACGTCACCGTCGCCGCCGACCCGGGGCTGCTCGAGCGGGCGGTGACCAACCTGCTGACGAACGCCGAGCGCTACAGCCCGCCCGGCACGAAGATCCGGGTCACGGTCGAGGGGCGTGGCACCAGCGGCCTCGTGTCCGTCGCGGACGAGGGGCCCGGGATCGCGCCCGACGAGCGCAACCTCGTGTTCGAGCGCTTCTACCGCGGGGCGGCGGCACGCACCCGCAACGTCCCAGGGACCGGCATCGGCCTCGCGGTCGTGCGTGAGGTCATCCAGCTGATGGGGGGCACGGTGGAGGTCGTGCAACCGCAAGACCGACCTGGCGCCACGTTCGTCATCACGCTGACGCGCCTGACGACCACGGCCGCCGCCCTGCCCCGCGACGTCGGCCGCGGGGCGTAGCGGCGGGGCTGCCTACGCGTCCTCGGTGACGGTCGAGCGGCGCCGGGTCCACACGAGGCCGCCGATAGCGGCCGCGCCGAGGGCAGCGCCCGAGATCACCAGCCACCGTGCCGGACCGTCGTTGCTGGCCGCGGCGTCGGTCAGCGCGGCACGCTGGACCCGGTACTCGACGGTCTCGGCCCGCGGGGCGCCATCGTCCGCCGTGCCCGAGATCTCGTAGCTGACCTCGTCCTCGGCGTCAGCCGGCACGACCACCTGGGCGCGGAACGTGCCGTCCGACTCGACCGGGGCGCTGCTCACGACGGGACCGCCGGTCCCGGGGGTGATCACCACCGTCGTACCGGGGCTCCAGTTCGAGCCACAGATCTCGATCGTCGTGCCCGGGGTGATCAGGGTGACCGTCGGGTCCGCGCACTCCCGGCCGGGGCCCGGCGGGTAGGGTTGCGCCCACGCCGGGGCGAGTACGGCGAGCGCCCCCGTAACGGCGATCGCGATGAACCAGATGCGGTGTGTCATGCGCCGTTCCATCTCAGTGCCTCGCTGCTTGTTCGAGCATCTCAGGACAGACGGCCAACTCGCGGCCGAGTGCCACCACCGCCTGCGAGGGTGCCACGCGACTGATCTCGGCGCCCACCCCCGGTGGGAGATCCCCGCACGTGGGCACCAGCAGGATCGGGCCGGTCGTCAGCGTGCCGCCGACCGCGGCATCCGCGAAGACGTTGTCGTTGTCCGGAGGTGGCGCCTCCGGCACGCGTCCATCGCGGCTGATGAAGACGAACGGAGCATTGCCGGGGAACGCGAAGCGGCTGATCTCGATCGCCGTCTCGATCCGGGTGTCGCCACCGAGTCGATCGGTCGTTCGGCCTTGGGCGGCAGCCTCGAGGGTGTCCTCGCAGACCGCGACCACCTCGCCGAGTGCGATCACCTGCTCGGGATCGAGTCGGTCGATCTCGGCGAGCACGATGTCTGGTACCGGCTGGTCGCAGCGCGGCACGAGCAGGATCGGTCCCTCGGTCAGCACTCCACCGACCACCGCATCCGCGTAGGGATCGGTGCGCGCGATGTAGACGTGGTCGGCCTCACCGGGGTCGAACTGGAACTCGCTGATCTCGACCGAGGTGCCGATGCGTGTCGGTCCGCCGAGCCGGCCGGTGTCCCGCCCGGCCGCCGCGAGGAGCAGGGTCTGCTCGCATACGGCCTGCTCGCGGCCCAGCGCGATGACGGTGCCGGGATCGAGCCGATCGATCTCGGCACGGACGACGCCGGGGATCGGGCCACAGGACGGTACGAGCAGGATCGGTCCGGCGGTGAGCACGCCGCCGGTCACGGCGTCGATGAAGATGTCGGCGCGCGCGATGAAGACGATATCGACCGGTGGGGTGGGGAACTGCCCCTGGGAGATCTCGACCGCCGTCTCGATGCGGTCCTCGCCACCGAGGCGACGGGTCGGGCGATCCTCGCCGCCGCTGGTCGGCCCACGGAACTGCGAGGGGTTGTCCGGGTCCTGCGAGTCGGGATCGACGTCGTAGAAGCGGCCACCGCCGCTGCCTTCGGCCGGCCTGGTGTCGTACCACATCGCGGGGCTCACCCGGATGGTGGTCGCGTCCCCGATGCAGTCGGGGCCGATGTCGCTGATGGCGTACGTTGTCGTGCTGGCGCTGGCGGCGCCGTTGCACGACAGGGCCGGATCGTCGCCGCTGATGTCGATGACCTCGCCGATTAACTGGCTGTCGGCGTCGAGGTGCAGGGTCGCGAAGAACTCGCCCTCCTCGTCATCATCGATGTCGATGAACCACCCAGCGAACGTCGCCCCGTTCCAGTTCTCGTCGCTACCGGGGTCGGTCGGATCGGCGGGCGTCAGCGCCAGGCTGAGCGTGGGGCCGTAGTTCGCGCAGTGCTGGATGATGTCTGCCCGCGGCTCCTCCTCCGGGACCGGCGGCGTGCCGAACCGGAAGGTGTCGCCCTCGGCATCTTCGAAGCAGTCGTTGTCCGGCGCAGCCTGGGCGGCCGTGACTGGTGCCGACCACCCGGTAGCGGATACGGCGTGTCCAGCCTGTGCCTGCGCGAGCAGGTCGAGCGTGGTCCGGTCCGCGGTCTCCGTGGCCGCGGCAGCAGGTGCGAGCGCGGCGAGAGCGAGTACCAGGGTTGCGATGCTGGTGGTGCGTGCGGCGCCTCGGGTGGCGCGTGATGTGGATGGAGCCACGTCTCCCCTCCGTCAGACGTGAGCCCGACCCTAACGCCTACGTGGGCGGCGTGCACCTACTTTCGGGTTGGCCCCGTCTCGGTAGTCGCCGGTGACGACCGTCGGGCGGCGTCTTCTGGGACCCCCCCCGGGTGGTGCAACCATCTCGAGCTCCGAGGCGTCTACCTCGGTGGTGGGTGAGCGCGCCGCTTCCCCCTCCTTCCGGACGGCGACCGGCCGGGCTGAGGTCCGCTACGGCTGTCCCTCCGGTCGGGCCGCGAGGTCCCGGCGCGCCCACCTACCCCTAGCGTCAGCACCAGACGGCCGGACCCAGCACTTGGAGGCGAACGTGTCGACCGCGACTATCGATCTGCACGACGTCGAGCGCGAGCACCCCGCCGACCCCTCCGGCGAGCACGCGCCAGCGGGCGGCTCGTTCCTGGCGTTGCGAGGTGAGGACCCCGCCCCGTTGCACCCCGCCTCCGCGACCGTGACCGACTCTGCTGGTCTACCGCCCTCCGGGCTACTTGAGACCGGAACCCTGCCGCGGTTGGTCGACCGCGCGCTGGCTCCGCTCCAGCGGCGCCGCCTCTCGGCCTGGATCGCGGGGGTTCCCGAGCAGGTGTCGGCCATCCCCGCCCAGCGGCACCGGATGAAACTGGTCGCGTTCGTGGCGCTGTGGGCGCTCGCGCTGGCCGTCGTCATCCCGTTGGTCGTGCAGGGACTGTTCTCGACGTTCGAACTCGAACTCGACCTCAGCACACCGGACGAGACGGTTGAGGCACCGGCTCCCGTCGTCGACGACGTTCTCGAGCAGTCGTGACCGCTGGGGAGCGAGGTGAGGACGGCCCAGACCGGGGGGGCGGTGGCCCAGGCCGTCCTCGTCGCGCGCCGGTTCCCCACTGGATGGGTGCGCGACGCACGGGTCGATAGCTCCGTCGCAGCGCCGGCTGATGGGGGCTAGCGAGAACGACGACGTACCCGGGCGATCCCACGCCCCCAACTGGCGCCCCGCGAAGGTACCCAACCCGGCCCGCGCCTGCAGACGCCCCCGGACCTCCATCAACCCGTTGCTCTCACTCCGCTTGCGCGCCCCGCACCGAACTGCGAGCGTTCGCGCGGTCTCTCGACGAGGACACCCGTGACGGCGGATGGCTGGCTCACCCTGGTGGTGATCGGCGTCGTCCTCGTGCTGCTCGTGCGCGACCTCGTGCCTCCCGTGGCGGCCATCGTCGGCGCGGTCATCACCCTGCTGTTGCTGGGGGTCGTCGACGCACGGCAGGCGTTCGCCGGCTTCTCCAACACCGCCACGATCACGATCGCCGCGCTCTTCGTGGTCGCACGTGCGGTCCGGGCGACCGGCGGCGTCCACGCCCTCGTCGCTCGAGTGCTGGGCGGCGGCGGCAGCGACCGGCGCGTGCTCGGTCGCTTGGTCGCCCCCGTCGTCGGGGTCTCGGGCTTCCTCAACAACACCCCCATCGTCGCGACGTTGGCGCCACTGGTACGCAACTGGGCCGAGACCCGCGACCGCCCGCCGTCGCGGTACCTCATGCCGCTGTCGTTCGCCGCGATCCTCGGCGGGCTCATCACCACCATCGGCACGTCCACGACCCTGGTCGTCTCGGGTGTGATGCGCCAGTCAGGTCTGGACGGGCTGTCGCTGTTCGAGGTGACCCCGGTTGGTCTCCCCGTCGCCCTCCTGGGGGCGGTCGTGCTCGTGCTCACGGCGCGGTCGTTGCTGCCGGACCGGGAGTCACCCACGGAGCGGTTGGCGGCACGCGGGCGTGAGTACACCTTCCGCATGCGGGTCGAGCCGGACGGCCCGGTCGACGGACTCACCGTCGCCACAGCGGGGCTGCGCAACCTCGAGGGCGTGTTCCTGGCGAGCGTCGACCGCGACGAACTCGAGATCGCCCCGGTGGGGCCCGACGACGTCCTCGTCGGCGGCGACCTGCTCACGTTCGTCGGGCGCATCGACCACGTCCGCGACCTGCAGATGCACGGCGGACTCGCGTCGACCGAGGAGGAGCACGTCGACCTCGTCGGTGGCGGCGGGCACCGCTTCTACGAGGTCGTGATCGGCGCCACCTCGGGGCTCGTGGGACGGTCGCTGAAGGAGGTCGGCTTCCGCGAGCGCTACGACGGGGCGGTCATGGCCATCCACCGGGCGGGTGCGCGGGTCGAGGCCAAGCTGGGCCAGGTCCGCCTCCACGTCGGTGACGTGCTGCTGGTGCTGTCCGACCGAGGGTTCGCGGACCGGTGGCGTGACAAGAGCGACTTCCTGCTCGTCACCGCCCTGGACGATGCCCCGCAGTCGCGTCCCGCGCAGGCCCGTTACGTGACGGCGGTGGTGATCGCGATGGTGATCGTGGCGGGGACCGGGGTGGTCCCGATCCTCGAGGCGTCCCTCGGGGCGGTGCTCCTCCTCGTGCTGGGTCAGGTCCTCACCGTGGGAGAGGCCCGCGACGCCGTCGATCTCGACGTGCTGCTCATCGTCGCGGGATCGATCGGCCTGGGCGAGGCGGTCGCTGTCTCGGGACTGTCGGGAGCCGCCGCCGACATCGCTGCCGAGATCGGCGGCGCCGCCGGCGCGGTCGGGGCGCTGGCCGTGATCCTGCTCGCGACGCTGCTGCTGACCGAGATGATCAGCAACACCGCGGCCGCGGCGCTCATGGTGCCGATCGCGATCGAGGTCGCGGTGGGGGTGGGGGCGGAACCGCGCGGGTTCGCCATCGGCGTGGCCATGATCGCCTCGGCATCCTTCCTCACGCCGGTCGGCTACCAGACCAACACCATGGTCTACGGGATGGGCGGCTACCGCTACACCGACTACTTCCGCCTGGGGCTGCCGTTGACGGCCGTCGTGTACGGACTCACGCTCGCCCTCGTGCCTGTCCTCTGGAGCTGAGAGATCCCGGTCCGGGCGCTGCGGTCAGTCACCGGTAGGGCGGTCGCTGAGGCCCAGGTTGGCGTGGATCTCGCGCGTCGCGGTCGAGCGGTTCAGCGTGTAGAAGTGCAGTCCCGGCGCCCCGTGCTCCAGCAGCTCGATGCACATCTGGGTGGCCACATCGACGCCGATGCGCCGCACCTCCTCGGGATGGTCCTCCACCGCGTGCAGCCGCTCGGCGAGGTCGCGTGGGAACGCGGCCCCGCTCAGCTGCGCGAACCGCTCGATCTGCCCCACGTTCGTGACCGGCATCACGCCAGGGATGACGGGGGTGTCGATGCCGAGGTCGGCGAGGTCGTCGACCATGCGGAGGTAGTCGTCCGCCCGGAAGAAGAACTGGGTGATGCCGAAGTCAGCCTCCATGAGCTTGGCCGCGAGGTGCTTGCGATCGGTCTCGAGGTCGTCGGACAGCGGGTGGCCCTCGGGGTGTGCCGCGACACCGATGGTGAAGTCGTCGCCCCCCACCTCGCGTGCGAGACGGACCAGCTCGATCGCGTGACCGAGGTCGCCGACGGGCGCATCGGGATCGTCACGGGGCGGATCTCCGCGCAACGCGAGGATGTTGCTGACGCCGGCCTCGTGGTAGCGCTGGAGGATGGCGCGGAGCTCCGCGCGGGTGTGTGCGTACGACGTGAGGTGCGCCATGGGGGGCATCGACGTCTTGTGGAGGATGTCGACCACGAGCCGGTGGGTGCGGTCGCGCGTCGACCCTGCCGCCCCGTAGGTGACCGAGACGAAGGAGGGAGTCAGCGGCTCGAGCTCGTTCAGCGTCTGGCGGAGGTTGGCGTCACCCTCGTCGGTCTTCGGGGGGAAGAACTCGAACGAGTAGGTCCGCCCTCGTCGGAGCAGCTCGGCGATGTGGGTCACGGTGTTCCCGGGGGAGGCGTCGGTGGGTGCGTTCCGGCCGCTCAGGCTACTGCCTAGGCTCGTGGCCTCATGACCTCGTTCACGCAACGCTTCGACGATCCCGGCGGCGACGGGCCGCGCCTGGCGGTCAAGTGCTCCATCGACGTGGCCGGGGCCGTCACCTCGGCGGGCAGCCCGATCCTGGCCGACGCCCCGCCCGCCGACCGCGACGCGCCGGTCGTCGCGTTCGCTCGCGCGGCCGGGGCGCGCATCGTCGGGCACACGGTGATGCCGGAGTTCGGACTGACCGCGACCGGCACCAACCCCCTCATGGGTACGCCCGCCAACCCCTTGGATGAGGGACGGCTGCCGGGCGGGTCGTCGACCGGCTCCACCGTGGCGGTCGCCACGGGCGAGGCCGACACCGCCTACGGCACCGACGCCGGCGGTTCGCTGCGGATCCCGCCCGCGTGCTGCGGGGCGGTCGGCATGAAGACCACGCAGGGGCGCGTCCCGACCGGCGGCGTCCGCCTGCTGACCCCCACGATCGACGTGGTCGGTCCCATCGGCGCCGACCTCGCCGGCTGTCTGCTCGGCATGATCCTGCTCGAGCCCGGGTTCGCACCGGCTCCGCAGCGTCGTTGGCGCATCGCGCGCGTCCGTCCCGCCGACGTCGAGCCGGCCATCGACGCCGCGATCGATGCGCTCCTCGAAGCGGCTGACGATGTCGAGGTCGTCGAAGCGGAGCTGCCCGGCATCCACGAGGCCTACCGCGCCGGGGCGTTCGTCCTGCTCGCCGAGGCGTGGATCACGACCGGGGCGCTGCTCGCGCAGCGCGTGCGGATGAGCGAGGACATCGCCAACAAGCTCGAGTGGAGCCAGCACGTGTCGGGCGAGCAGATCGCTGACGCGGGGCGTGTCCGGGTGGAGTTCCGCGGGGTGCTCGAAGCGGCGCTCGCCGACGTCGACGCGATCGCGCTACCGACGCTGCCGATCGACGTCCCTCCGGCCGACGCGGGCCTCGAGGCCGACGTCGACCTCAGCCGCCTGACCTTGCCGTTCAACCTCTCCGGCCACCCCGCCCTCGCGATCCCGGCGCCGCGCACGGACGGCGAACTCCCCGCCAGCCTCCAACTAGTAGGCCCGTGGTGGTCCGAGGAAACGCTCTTCGCGATCGCCGGGGCGCTCTCTCTGCCGTAGCGAACCCGGCGCAGTCGGCAGCGTGACCGCCCCGAGCACCACGGGGTGTCGGGGTCGGTCGTGCGGGGCGGGTGTATCTCGGTGTGTGTGGGCCGAAGCCGGGGCGTGGTCGTGGGATGCGGCCTGGTGTGGGGGGTTCAGAACGGCAGGGGGTTGCCGTCGTCGTCGTGATAGGTCACGTCGGGTCCGTCTCGGGGCCGGGACAAGGGTGTGCCGCGTGGGAGCGATCGGAAGGTGCGGCCGCGTCTGCGGGCGATGACCTCGCCGGTCTTCGCCTCGACCTTCAGTTGCCAGCGGTAGCGGTGCCGAAGGGTGTGGGCGCGGCGTGACAGCAGCAGCAAGTGGTCGGGGCGGTGGTCACCACCCTCGCTGATCGGCGGGTCGTGATGGGTGTCGGTCTGTTTGGCGGGCACGGTCGAGCCGGGGAAGCGGTCGCCGCAGTCGCGAGTCAGGATCGCGTAGCGGGTCTTGGTGGGGATGTTCTCGGCGTGGATGACGTCGGAGACGGCGAGGGGGTTGCCGCCGTCGAAGATCACGATGCGCAGGTCCGCGTCGGTGCCGAGCGCCTCGAGGGTCCGTGCGGTGATGGTGGGTAGGTTGTCCCCGCGTGTGGTGAGCAGGACCCTTCCGGCCGTGTTGGTGACCACGTCGGCGATGTCGACCCGGACCAGGATCAGGGGCTTGGCGGGCTTGCCGTTGCCGCCGCCGAGCCATGCGGCCGCCATCTTCTGCAGCCCGTCGGCGCGCTGCTTGCTGCGGGGCACGTCGGGGCAGGGAGCTCCGGCAGCGTCATCGAAGGCGTTGAGCAGGGTCGCGAAGCGGGCCGGGTCGGGCTCGTGGACGAAGAAGTCGCCGCCGCCCCCCAGCCGGGGCAGGGTGATCAGCTTCGCGTCGTCGACGGCGCGATCCTCGCGCTGCTCGAGCTTGCGGATGTCGTCGAGCTCGGCCAGGGCGATCTCGACCTCCGTCAGCAGCTCATCAGGGGCGTAGCCGTCGAGCCCGTCGTGGTCGTCGGCGGTGGCCTTGAGGCGCGCGTCGAGCCAGGTGCGCTGGTCCTTGGAGCGTCGCGCGACGCTGCGGCAGATGGCCCGGACCTGCCCCCAGAAGATCTCACCGCGCTCCCACGCCCCGCGCAGCCACGGCAGGTCACCGATCACGTCGGCGGTGGTCAGCAGCGCGGTGCGGTCGGGGTAGGGCATCCGGGCCAGGTTCGCCAGCGCCAGATCGGGGGTCAGCCCTTCGACCTTCTCGGCCGCCCCGAGCCGCAGGGCGGTCTCTAGCTTGGCCACCGCGGCACGCATCACCTGCTCGACCTGGCCCAGCACGTCCTCGACCGCCGCCATCGCCACCGTCTCGGGCGCCGGGTCGGGTTCGGGCACGGCCGCCCCGGCGCCGCCAGGCACCGCACCGTTGCCGGACCCCGCGGAGCCGGCGCGCTCAGCGGGGTCGATCGGGCCGGGGTCGTGTGGCTTCATGCGGTGCATCCAACCACGGGGGTGTGACATCGCTCGTACGTACTAGCCCAACCTGACCGCAGAACGTGCGTACGACGCGTACGCCCCGATCTTGACGGCACTACGCCCCCTCGAGCGGACGAAGCGACATCACGATCCAGTCAACCCCCGTCGGCAACACGGCAGCGGACGTCGACGGCGACGACGCCGTCGGGGCGCGCGAAGACGGGGTTGAGGTCGAGCTCGGCGATCTCGGGCAGGTCCTCGACCATCGCGTTGATGCGGTAGAGCAGGTCGGAGAGCGCCCCAAGGTCCACTGGCTCGCTGCCGCGGTAGCCGGTGAGCAGCGGCCGCATCCGCAGTCCCTCGAGCATCTCGGCCACGTCGGCGTCGGTGAGGGGTGTGACGCGCACGCTGACGTCGCCGATCAACTCGACGAGGGTGCCGCCCATCCCGACCATCACGAGCGGTCCGAACGACTCGTCGTGGCTGACCCCGACGACCATCTCGACACCCGCCCCGACCATCTCCTGCACCAGGAAGCGGTCGGCGTGCTCGCCGACGCCGGCGGCCGTGAGGTCGTCGCGCATCTTCGTGACGGCGGCGGCGGCGTCCTCGGGGGTCGCGATGCCGAGCGCGAGGCCGCCCACGTCGCTCTTGTGGATCGGCGCGGCGACCTTCACTGCGACCGGCGCCCCGAGCTCGCGTTGGGCCGCCGCGGCCTCCTCCGGGCCGGTCACGATCCGCGAAGGTGCGAGCGGCACGCCGTAGGCGCGGAGGAGAGCCTCGGCGTCGTCGGCATCCAGCCAGGTCGAGCGTCGTGCCGCGGCTGGAACCGCCTGCGTCGCCTGGCGGGCATGGGGCTGTCCCACGAGACGCTTGCCGGAGGGGTCGGAGTAGGGCGCATCACCGAGGGCTTTCTCGACGATGCCACGGGCAGCATCGGCGTCGATGCCGTCGGGGCGCACGACCTCACCCACCGGTCGCTCCCGCCACCGCGCCCAACGGGCGACCCGACCGAGGGCACGGGCGGCGTCCTCGGGGAAGGCGAAGGACGGGATCCGAGCCGCCGCGAGCTCGGCCGGCACCCCTCGGACTGACATGAACACCGAGATCACGGGCTTGTGGTCGGGGATGTCGGCGCGCGCGTCCACGATCGCCTGGGCGACCTGCTCGGGGCTCGACGCCCCGGCGGGGATGAAGATCACGAAGACGGCGTCGACCTCCTCGGCGTTGCCCATCGTGCGCAGCGCACGCCCGTACTGGCCGGCGGTCGCGCTCGCGATGAGGTCGACCGGGTTGCCGATCCCGGCCTCGGGAGGGAGGAACTCGGACAGCGCGGCGCGGGTGTCGTCGGAGAACGCCGGCACGTGCAGGCCGTTGGACTCACACGCGTCGGCGGCGAGGATCCCCGGGCCACCCGCGTTGGTGAGGATCGCGACCCGTGGTCCGGACGGCGGCGGTTGGCTCGACAGCAGCGCCGCCACGTCGAACAGCTCCTGGAGCGTGTCCGTGCGGATCACGCCGGTCTGGTTGAACAGCGCCTCGACCGCGACGTCGCCCCCAGCCAGCGACGCGGTGTGGCTCGCTGCCGCCCGCGCCCCGGCGCGCGTGCGCCCCGACTTGACCGCGACGATCGGCTTGTTGCGGGAGATGCGTCGGGCGATGCGGCTGAAGCGGCGCGGGTTCCCGAACGACTCGAGGTAGAGCAGGATCACGTCGGTGTCGGGGTCGTCCTCCCAGTACAGCAGGAGGTCGTTGCCCGAGATGTCAGCCTTGTTGCCCACCGACACGAACGTGGACATGCCCAGCCCGAGGTCGTCGGCGTGGGTGAGCACGGCGAGGCCGAGCGCCCCGGATTGCGACGAGAAGGCGAGGCCGCCGGGGCGCGGGAACACCTCCGAGAACGTGGCGTTCATCCGCACCGCGGAGGACGTGTTCATCAGCCCCATGCAGTTGGGTCCGACGATGCGCAGACCGTGCCCGTGCGCGGTCTCCATCAGCTCGCGCTGCAGCGCCCGGCCCTCGTCGCCAGCCTCGGCGAAGCCGGCCGAGATGATGCAGACCGCGCGCACGCCCAGCTCGCCGGCCTCGTCGACCACCCCGTTGACCGCCGGGGCGGGGACGCACACCACGACCAGGTCGGGCACCTCCGGCAGGTCGTGCAGCGACGGGTAGGCGGCGACCGACTGCACCACGGGGGACGACACGTTGACCGGGTAGACGGCACCGTGGAACGAGCCCTGCATGAGGTGGCGGAAGACCATGCCGCCGATCGAACCGGGGTCGCGGCTGGCGCCGGCGACCGCGATCGACCGCGGCTGGAAGAAGCGGGTCAGCGCCGCTCGCGCCGCACGCTTCTCCTCGGCGGCGACGACCTCGAGGAACTCGGGTGTGGGCTGTAGTCCGACCGCGGTGCGGAGCACTCCAGCGACGTGCTCCGGACGGTGCTCGTACTCGAGCCCGACGTCGCGGATCAGCCCCAGCATCCGGCTGTTGGTCGCGAGCACGTCCCCCGTGAGGCGCTCGATGCCCTCCCCGTGGGCGAGCTCGGCCAGCGATCTGACGAGAGCGGTGCCGATCCCCCTCGCCTGGTAGGCGTCCTCGACGAGCGCGGCGAACTCCGCCGTCTGCGGATCGTCCCCACATGCCCACCTGGCGACGCCGACGACCTGCTCGGTCTGGCCCCGCCCCACCGTCGCAGCCAGCGCGAACTCCCGCGCCTCGTCCAGGTCGGTGAAGCGACCGACGTTCTGGGACGTCAACGTGAACGGACCGAGGAAGCGGTCGCGGCGGGAGCGCTCGGAGGTGCGGTCCCACATCGCCAGCAGTCGCTCGCGGTCGTCGGGGCGCAGCGGGCGCAGGTGGATCGTCGTGCCGTCAGGCAGCACGTGATCGCGCTCCACCGAGCTCCTCATCGGGACTCCCTGTCGGGTCGGGGTTCGTGCGACGAACATCCTGCTCCACGTCACGCTTCGACGCGAACCGCCATCACCCCCCATCTTCCGTACCCCTTGTCCGCGCCGGGCGTGGATGCAACGATGCAGTCCACCGGCGCGGCCACGTCGGCCGGGCTCGGACGATCGAGGAGGAGCCGTGCGCCCCGACCCGGAGGCGGACTTCGACATCGATGTCGAGACTGCGGAGGCGACGCTCGAGCGCGTCGAGCGGGGCGACATCTCGACCAACGAAGTCGAACCCGACCTGCTCGTTCGTCGTGCCGTCGGTGAAGAGGACGGCATGCACCTCGAGGAGGATCAGCCGCTCGCCGAGGACGAGATCACCGAGCACGAGCCGAGCCTGGACGATGCGGTCCTGGCTTTCATCGACTGCTTCAACGCCCGGGACCTCGATGGTCTGTGCGAGCTGTTGCGCCGCGATGCTGAGGTGCCAGGGCTCGGCAACGACGTACCCAACTTCCAGTCAGCGGTCGACGCGCTGTGGTCGCGCAGTCCCACGTGCATGCTCACCCCCGGTCGGCTCGAAGAACGCGAGGTCGCGGTCATGTGGGAGAGCGCGGACGGGCGCTGGTGGAAGGTGGCGACGCTGCTGTTCTCCGGCGAGAACGATGGCCGTCTGGGCCTGGTCGAACTGGTCGAGGACCCCGAGGCGTTCGACGGGGTCGTCACCGACGAGCCCGAGCGCGAGTTCGACGAGGGCAGCCGCTGGGAGGAGTGGGAGGAAGGCGCGGCGGACCCCTGATCCGCTACTGCCGGCGTGGCATCACGACGGCGGGGTCGCGGCCCTGCACGTCCGCCCACGTCGGGCGGGGGAGCTTGAACACCTCACCGAGCGTCGCGTAGCCCGTGCCCGCGAGTCGGCAGACGGGGTCGAGCAGCTCCGGCTGGACCCGACCATCGCGCCAGACACGCGGCTCGATGTGGACGTGGACGACACGGCCGATGATGATGCGGCCGTTCCCGGCCTCGACCACATCGACGAGCTGACACTCGAGGTGGGCGCGGGACTCACCGACCCGTGGCGGTGCGACGCGTGCCGAGGGCATGCGTGTCAGGCGCGCCCAGTCGAACTCGGACTCCTCAGGCGGGAAGTTGGTCGCCGTGAGGTTCATCGCCTCGACCACGTCCTGCGAGACGAGGTTCACCACGAACTCACGGGTCGCGGTGATGTTGCGGAAGGTGTCCTTGACCCGAGGGCCCGACGAACTGAAGACGATGTGCGGAGGGTCGTGCGCCATGAGGTTGAAGTAGGAGTGGGGGGCGACGTTGTCGATGCCGTCGGGTGACGTCGTCGACACCCACGCGATCGGCCTGGGGATCACCAAGCCGGTCATCAGGAAGTAGACCTCGCGGGGCGCCCAGTCCTCGGGGTCGAGTTCGAGTGGTTCGTCCAGCTCGTCCGGCGGACCAGGGTGAGAAGACGCCACGTACGCCTCGGAAGGTCGGGTGGCGGGATGGTAGGCGCCGGTAGGCTCTCGTCCGGGGCCGGCCCTTCGAAGTCGCGACGCCTCCCCTGCACCGAGAGGACGATGTCGACGATCCTGCTCGTCGAGGACGAGCCCGACATCCGGCACGTGGTCAAGCTCACGCTGTCGAGTGCGGGCTACGACGTCATCGACGTGCTGGCTGGCGAGGACGCGCTCGGGTACGTGGGGTCGGTCGACCTGGTCCTGCTCGACCTGCGGCTACCGGGCATCGACGGGTTCGGGTTCCTCGACGCGATCGGCGACCCTCCTCCGGTTCCGGTGGTGGCGATGTCCGCTCACGCCCACCGCGAGATCACCGAGCGGGCGCTCGAGCGCGGCTGCGCCGGCTACCTCACCAAGCCGTTCACCGGCACCGAACTGCTCGAGGAGGTGCGGCGCCACCTCGACGATTGATCGACGATCAGCGTGCGTTGAAGTACTTGGCCTCAGGATGGTGCACCACGATGGCCGATGTGGACTGTTCCGGATCGAGCATGAACTCGTCGGTCAGCCGCACGCCGACCGCCCCGAAGTCGAGCAACTGCGCGAGCCGGCGCTGGTCCTCGAGGTCGGGGCAGGCGGCGTAGCCGAACGAGTAGCGCGAGCCGCGGTAGTCCTGGCGGAACCACGACTCCTTGTCCGGGCCATCGTCGCCAGCGATACCGAGCTCCTCGCGGACACGGCGGTGCCACAGCTCCGCGAGGGCCTCCGCCATCTCGACCCCGAAGCCGTGCGCGTAGAGGTAGTCCTTGTAGCGGTCGTCCGCGAACAGCCCCGCGGCGACCTCGCCGATGCGCGGACCGACCGTGACGAGGTGCACGCCGAGAACGTCGACACCGCCGGTCTCGATGTCGCGGAAGAAGTCGGCGATGCACAGGTGGCGGCCACGGGTCTGGCGGGGGAAGGTGAACCTGGTGAGCTCGCGAGCGGGAGGTGGCTTGCCGACCGTGCCGTCCCATCCTTCCGGGTCCCACACGATCAGATCGTCGCCGTCGCTGTTGGCGGGGTAGTAGCCGTACACCACCTCGGGGGTGATGAGCCGTTCGGCCTTGGCACGTGCGACCCACTCGCGCAGCACCGGGCGCGCCTCCTCGTCGAGGAACGCCCGGTACTCCGGGGGGGTCCGGTCACCCGGCGTGAAGCCCCACTGGTTGCGGAACAGCGCGATCTCGTTCAGCAGCGGCCACACGTCGTCGATCGGGATGCCGCGGACGACCCGCTGGCCCCAGAACGGCGGGGCGGGCACGGCGACATCGGTGGCCACCGCCGATTTGGGGCGCCCCTGTCGGTCGACGTGCGGGGGCGCCGTGGGTTGGCGTGTGGTCCGGGAGGTCGGACGCTCACGACGCCCGACGAGCTCCTCCGGCAGCTCCACACCCGCGCGCCGTGCCTCCATGACCTCGTTCAGCACGCGCAGGCCCTCGAACGCGTCGCGGCAGTAGAAGAGCGGTCCGTCGTACTGGCTGCGCAGGTCGTCCTCGACGTACGAGCGTGTCAGCGCCGCCCCGCCCAGCAGGACCGGGTAGTGGTCGAGCTGTCGCTTGGTCATCTCCTCGAGGTTGTCGCGCATCACGACCGTCGACTTCACCAGCAAGCCGGACATGCCGATGGCGTCGGCGTGCTCGGCCTCGGCCGTGGCGAGGATCGCGTCGATCGGCTGCTTGATGCCGATGTTCAGCGTCTCGTAGCCGTTGTTGCGCAGGATGATGTCGACCAGGTTCTTGCCGATGTCGTGCACGTCGCCCTTGACGGTCGCCAGCACCACACGGCCCTTGCCGGATGCTTCACCCTTCTCCATGCGCGGCTCGAGGTACGCGACGGCGGTCTTCATCGCCTCGGCCGACTGCAGCACGAACGGCAGCTGCATCTGGCCCGACCCGAACAGCTCGCCGACGACCTTCATGCCGTCGAGGAGGAACTCGTTGACGATGGCGAGCGGGGCGTGTCCGGCCGCCAGCGCCCCGTCGAGGTCGTCCTCGATGCCGTCGCGGTCGCCGTCGATGATGCGGCGCTTCAGACGCTCGTTGATGGGGAGGGAGGCCAGTTCCTCGCGCGTCGCTCTGGTCTCGGTCGCGCCCTCGAACAGCTCCATCAGCCGGTGCAGCGGGTCGTAGTCGTCGCCGGTGCTGGCCTCACCCTCCGCGCCTCGCCGGTCGTGGATCAGGTCGCGCGCGACGGCGGCGTGCTCGTCGGGGATGCGGTGTAGCGGCAAGATCTTGCCGGGGTGGACGATGGCAGCGTCGAGGCCGTGCTGGATCGCCTCGTGGAGGAACACCGAGTTGAGGACCTGCCGTGCGGCCGGACTCAGACCGAACGAGGCGTTGCTGACCCCCAGGACCGTGTAGCAGCCGGGGATGGCCTCCTTGACCCGCCGGATGGCCTCGAGCGTCTCGATCCCGTCGCGCCGGAGCTCCTCCTGCCCCGAGCCGAGCGGGAACGTGAGCGCGTCGAAGATCAGATCCGACGGTTCGAGGCCGTGCTCGGCGATCGCGATGTCGGCGACCTGCTGACAGACCGCGACCTTCCAGTCCGCCGTGCGCGCCTGGCCGTCCTCGTCGATGGCGAGGACGATGACCGCCGCCCCGTAGCGCTTGGCCAGCGGCAGCAGGACGTCGGCCTTGACGCGGCCGTCCTCGAGGTTGACCGAGTTGATGACGGCCCGGGCACCGAGCCGCCGGAGCGCCGCCTCGATGACGGGAGGCTCGGTCGAGTCGATCACCAGCGGCAGCGTCGACTGGGTCGCGAAGCGGTCGACCACCTCGACCATGTCGGGCACGCCATCGCGTCCCACGTAGTCGACGCACACATCGAGCACGTGCGCGCCCTCGCGCGTCTGCGACTTCGCGAGGGCGACCATCTGGTCCCAATCCTCCGCGAGCAGCATCTCGCGGTAGGCCCTCGATCCGTTGGCGTTGCAGCGCTCGCCGATGACGAGGAACGAGGTGTCCTGGGCCAGGGTCTCGGCCGAGTACAGCGAGGCCAGCGACGGCTGGAACTCGACCGCGCGCTGGGCAGGTTGCAGGTGCGCCACCGCGTCAACGACCTTGCGGAGGTGCTCCGGGGTGGTGCCGCAGCAGCCGCCCACGATCGACACACCCATCTCGGTGACGAACTCGACGTGCGCGTCGGCGAGCGCCTCGGGGGACAGCGGGTAGCAGGCGGCACCGTCGACCATCGAGGGGATGCCGGCGTTGGGTACGACGCTGATGGGCTTGCGGCTGTGGCGGCTGAGGGTGCGGACGTGCTCGCGCATGTCCTCGGGGCCGGTCGCGCAGTTCATCCCGATGACGTCGATCGCGAGCGGGTCGAGCGCGGCGATGGCCGCCAGTGGTTCGGTCCCCAGGAGCATCGTGTTGATGTCCTTCTCGACCGTGAACTGCACCATCAGCGGCACCCGCGCCCCGCGTTCGACGAAGACGTCGTTCGCAGCCGCCACCGCCGCCTTGATCTGGAGCAGGTCGAAGCTGGTCTCGACCAGCAGCACGTCCGCCCCGCCCTCGAGCAGGCCACGGATCTGGCGGCGGTAGCCCTCCTCCATGGTGTCGACGTCGATGAAGTCCTTGGTCGTCGCCGGGTCCTTGCCCAGGCTGAGCGTCGGGCTGCGCGTGCCCGGTCCGATGCTGCCGACCACCCACTTCGGACGGTCGGGCGTGGCGTGCTCGTCACAGGCCCGTCGTGCGATCTCGGCCGCGAGTCGGTTCAGCTCCTCGGTGTCGTCCTCGAGGTCGTACTCGGCCAGCACCCACGGTGCGCCGCCGAACGTGTTGGTCTCGACCGCATCGACACCGACCTCGAGGTAGCTGCGGTGGAGCTCCTCGATGACGTCGGGGCGGGTGCGGTTGAGCATCTCCGGACAGCCCTCGTAGGCCTCACCGCCGTAGTCGGCGTCGGTGAGCTCGCGGGCCTGGATCCCCGTCCCCATCGCGCCGTCGACGATCACGACGCGGGTGTGGATCGCGTCGAGGAAGGGGTGGCCCCGGTCGGGGGGCGGGAGAACGGATGTCACGCCGCGAAGGTTACGGCGTCGTGCGGCGCGCGTCGCCCGCGAGGGTCCAGGACTCGCCCCGCAGGCGCCACACCAGCGAGGCGAAGCGCACCAGCAGCATCGCCTCCATCGCGATCCACAGGCCGAACAGCCCCCACCCGAACGCGACCGCGACCTGGGCGAGGGCGGCCGCCACGACCGCCCGGCGGGGGGTGTCGAGCGGGACCGTCCTGAAGAACAGGAGGTACGCCGCCGCGAGGAGAATCCCCGCCCAGATGGAGGCCATGAAGAGCCGCGGGCCGGAGCGCCGGGCGAAGTACGCCAGGCAATCGCCGCGAAGCGGATAACAACGGAAGCTCTGCTCGGTCGGCCCCCCCTCCCCCCAGCCATCCACCCGGGGAATGCGGTGGGTGCCGCTCAGGTAC